>NZ_JBJMLX010000041.1:0-16979 GCF_045805085.1 Niastella sp. | reverse complement strand
CCACCAGCCAATGGTATTTGGGATGTTCTGTTAAATAATCCACATAAAACGTGGCGGCGCCTTTCAGAATAGGGTACACTGAGGCAAGGAACTTTTTATCGCCGCTATACAGGTAATGTTCCCACAGGTGCTGGCTGCACCAAGCTCCGCCTGCGCTCCATATTCCCCAGAAAATAGGGTCTACAGGACCGGTTATCCGCCAGAGATCCGTATTGTGATGCGCCATCCATCCCCTGGCGCCATACATGGTGCGGGCAGTCTCCTGCCCCGCTTCCGACATGTCTTTAACCATATGCAAAAAAGGTTCATGCAGTTCTGCCAGGTTGGTTTTTTCAGCCGGCCAGTAATTCATTTGGGCATTGATGTTAATGGTGTATTTACTGTCCCATGGCGGCTGCATTTTGCCATTCCAGATCCCCTGCAGGTTGGCAGGCTGACCACCAGGTTGCGAAGAAGAGATCAGCAAATAACGGCCGTACTGATAATACAGGGTCACCAATTGCGGATCATTGGCCGTGCGGAAATTTTTTAACCTTTCATCTGTCGGTAAGCTGGCTGCTTCTGTTGTACCCAGGTCAAGCGTAACCCGGTTAAAATATTTTTGATACGCTGCCATATGAGCACTTAATATAGCCGCATACGATTTCATATAAGCCTTGTTCAGGTAAGCTGCCGCCCGCTTATTTTCGTCCCCGCTTATGTCTTTGTAATTATTAAAATTAGTGGCAATAGAAATATAAATGGTAACAGCATCGGCATTTTTTACTGTAAGGGCCGTATCGTTCGACGACAGCGCGCCCCCTTCTGTTTTCAACCGGGCAATGCTTTTGAACTTTACCAAGCCTTTAACGCCCTCATGATCTGAAGTGGTTCCGGCTATCGTCAATTCTTTTCTGGCCGTTGTTTTAATAACGGCATTGGATTGCAACGTCGAAAAAAAAGCAGTAAATGAAATACGGCCGGGCTTATTCGCAGTCAGGCGCACCACCATTACCTGGTCGGGAATGGAGGCCAATACTTCCCGGGTATAGGTTACCTCATCTACTGTATAAACAGTTTTCGCTACTGCTTTTTCAATATCCAGCTCCCTGTAGTATTGCGTGTAGTTGTTGTGCCCGTCAAATACCAGTTGTAAACTGCCTACTGGCTGGAACATTTGCCCATGTGATCTTTTACTCTGAATGGTTTTGGCGGCCAGTTGCTCCGCTTCCTTTTGTTTGCCTTCAAACACCAGCTTTCTTATTTCGGGCAGGGACGCCAGGGCATCCGAATTGTCATTACGGTTGGGACTGCCAGTCCACACGGTGTGCTCATTCAACTGAACTGTTTCCTTTTCTACATTTCCATATACCATTGCGCCGAGCCTTCCATTACCTACCGGCAATGCATTTTCCCAGGTAGTACCGGCGGGTTGTTTGTACCAAAGTTTTAGATCTTTCCCGTTTTGTGAAAAACCGGTCGCAATCATTGATACAGATACTAATAAAGCACCAACATATCGTTTCATTTATTCAAACAGCTTTACATATTTAAGAGTTGCCATCACACAGCAACGGCTAAAAGCGATCGTTTCATAGTTGTGAAAGTGTTTTGCAGTACCTGGCTGCTTTCCTGTGCCCGTTGTTCCTTTTTGATGCGTTGCCAGGCAGCCGGGGTTACTTTATACTGTTTCAGGAATGCTTTTCCAAAACTGCTTTGAGATTGAAACCCCACCATTCTCGCAATTTCAAATACTTTGTACCCGCCCGCAGCCAATTGTTCGGCGGCCCTGTTTAGCCTGGCCTCATTTATTAATTCATTCGGTGTAAGGTTGGTGATGGTCTTTATTTTACGATAGAGGGTGGCCCGGCTCATATTCATAAGTCTGGCAAGCAGGTGTACATTCAGCAAAGGATCATGGAGGTGGCTGCAAATGCAACTGTTGAGATTTTTAGCAAACTCCTCATCGTTATTTAGATCGGGGAAATTGTTATTAACCGGAAAGGAAGAACCAACGTGCTGGGAAACCTTTATCCTGTTGATGATCAGGTTGTTGATCTGGGCATCCAGGTATTTCCATGGCATTGCAGGGTGCATGCAGGCATCGGCACCTGCTTCCAGGGCTTTTATTTTCACCTCAAGGGAATCTTCGGTCGTCAGTAAGATTACCGGGATGTGCGCATAGCGGGTAGCCGTTTTGAATTGCCTGCATAACTGCCAGCCATCCTGGGCCGGCAAGTGTACATTACAAATAATTAATTGAATAGAAGTTTTTTCAAATACCTTGAAAATTTCTTCCAAAGTGCAGGCTACAAATAAGTTGTACGCATGGAGCAGATCTTTGTGCAGGACGGGGCAGGGCTGTTCCGCCCCTGCAATCAAAAGGACATTATTTCGCATGGCAGCATCGTTTTAAGCAGTCAAATTTTTGTACGGAAAACAGAAACGTCAGTCGTACATTTAATAACAAATGTAGCCATGTCGCTGATGGGGGAATTGCCAACTTTGTCGGAAATTGTAGCAATTTTGTTCGATCCCTAAGGCGATCTTATATTACTTTACCAAAACGATTGCAAGACATGCGAAAATATATTTATATATTTTTGGGTTACCTGTTAATCACTTATCCCAAGGCCCAGGCTCAAACAGGGCAAATTAATTTCACTTCGCTTTCTACCAGGGATGGTTTGTTATCCAATTCAGTGAATGCCATCTTAAAGGATCGTTATGGGCTCATGTGGTTTGCCACTGATGATGGGTTGAATAAATTCGATGGAACCAATTTTACCGTATACCGCTATAATCCGGGCGACACCACCAGCCTGCGTACCAACGAAGTGCTTGCCTTACATGAAGACAGATCGGGTAATTTATGGATAGGCACCAGCGGTGGCGGCCTCAGCATGTATGACAGGAAAAAAGATCTGTTCGTACATTACCCGGTAAGAACCGGTACCCCCACCCTCTCGGGCAGCGATGTTATCAGGGGCATTTGCAGTGACTACCGCGGTAAAATATGGATCGCGCAATATGAAGGATTGTATATGCTAGATCCTGTAACCCAGTCCATTTCAAAATACCAGCTGCGCGATGAGGCAGGCAGACCGGTAAAAACAACCCTGCTTTCTATTTTTGAAGACAGTAAACAACGGTTGTGGATCGCGAGCGATAACGGCCTTTTCCAGTACAATGTTCGAACAAACAGGTTCAGGTTGTATGAGAACAACAAAACAGACCCTTCCAGTTTGCCCATAAACAAGATAAAAGCCGTGGCAGAAGACAAATGGGGAAATATCTGGGTGGGAACTACAACGGGGTTAAGCAGGTTGAAGCCGGATGGATCAGGATTCGTTCATGAAGGGTATTTAAACGGTACCGAAATTAATTATTTAGCCGGTGACGACCAGGGTTTATTATGGATAGGCACCTTCAAAGGCCTGTACGTTTACAACATCCAGGCAGGTCAATTTTCTGTTTTTACCCATGACAACCGCAACCATCAAAGCTTAAGCAGCAATGGGGTGCGGTGTATATATGTAGACAAACACGGCATTTACTGGTTTGGCACTTTCCAGGGCGGCATTTGCAAATACGATAAAAATCTTAATCTGTTCAACCTCACGCTAAGCAGTACTTTTCAGGAAAACAGGGCCAATATTGCCATTATCACCGCCCTTGCCGAAAATAAAAACGGCCATTTGTTATTGGGAACAAATGGCAACGGTTTATATGAATACGATGGTAAAAAAGATCAGGTATTTCCCGTGAACCTCCGGTTGAAAAACATCCCAGCCAATTCCCTGTCTGTGCTGGCTTTGCTGCGGACGCGAAACAATAAATTATATATCGGCACTTTTTCCCAGGGAGTGATCGTCACAGAATTACAAACAGGTGCGTGTAAACAACTGGTAAAGGGGCCGGGAATAAATGATCTTACCAGTAATGACATTTTCTGTTTATTTGAAGACAGTAAGGGCAATGTGTGGATAGGCACCAACGGCGACGGAATTATTATTATGAACAATGACCGGGTAATTGCCAGGTATTCTCCCGAAGGCACTGGGGTAGCGCGGCTGCCCATTAATGGCTATATCCGGGCCATTAAGGAAGACGCCAACGGCAATATATGGATCGGTACACATGGGGGCGGCATTGCCGTTTATGAACCCACCACTGGTAAATGGACAATATACACCCAGGAGAACAGCCAGTTGCCCAGCAATAAAATACAATGCCTGCATCGCGACAGCCAGGGGAAAATGTGGATAGGCACGTTTGGCGGACTGGCTGCATTCGATGCGAATAATCACCTGTTTACCTTTTTTTCTGAAAAAGACGGATTGCAAAACACCATGGTTTATCAGATTGTGGAAGATGCAACAGGTAAATTATGGATATCAACCAATACTGGCATAAGCAGATTTGATACGGGCACAAAAAGTTTCTGGAATTTCACTCATTTAAATGGTCTTCAAAACTCGAATTTCGTTCGCGGCGTTGGCCTGCGCTTAACAGATGGTGAACTGATTTTCGGTGGTTTGGAAGGGTTCAATCATTTTTATCCGGAACGGCTCACGGTTAATCGCAATGTGCCGCAGGTAACTTTAACCGATCTCAGGATCTCCAACAAATCTGTTCCTGCCGGTAACGATGCTCCTATTAAAGCGCATATTTCAGTAGCCAGCGAAATACGCCTGAATTATAAGCAAAACTTTGCGCTGGGTTTTGTAGCCCTGAATTATACCATCCCCAAACAAAACCACTATGCCTATAAACTGGATGGCTTTGATAAAGACTGGAACTATGTAGGCACAGCCAACATGGCCTCCTATACCAACCTGGATCCCGGGGAATATACTTTCCGGGTAAAAGCCAGCAACAATGATGGCATCTGGAGCACTAAAGACACCACGATAAAAATATTCGTAAAGCCACCCTTCTGGCGCACCACCTATGCCTATATATTTTATCTACTTACCATTGGGAGCTTATTACTGTACAGCAGGAACAGAGGTATCTCAAGGTTAAGAAAGAAGTTTGCTTTGGAACAGGAGCGGCAGGAAGTTAAACGGATCCGGGAACTTGACCGGATGAAACTGAAATTCCTCACCAACCTCAGTCATGATTTCAGAACGCCCATCTCGTTGATCATGGGTCCGGTTGACCAGTTGATGGAAGGAGAAGGAAACCCTGGAAAGCTTGAAAAATTAAGCATGATCAGGCGTAATGCGAGAAGGCTGCTGAACCTCGTGAATCAATTGCTCGACTTCAGAAAAATGGAAGAGCATGAATTGAAATTGCAGTTATCGAAAGGCGAGTTTGTTTCCTTTTTAAAGGAAGTGACAGAATCTTTCAGGGATATGTCGGAAAGAAAAAATATCCGGTTCACTTTTAAAACCTGTATCGACCGGCTGGATGCTTATTTTGACCGGGATAAAATGGAACGGATCCTTTTCAATTTATTATCCAATGCATTCAAATTTACATTAGCCGGCGGGCATATCACCGTTGACCTGCAGAAGGCTGTAGGTTCGGATGACCAGGAATACACCCAGGTGTGGATCAATGTGATCGATACGGGCATTGGCATTCCCGCAGATAAAAAAGACCTGATATTCGACCGCTTTTTTCAGAACGATACCAGCACAGCTATACTTAACCAGGGCACCGGCATTGGTTTGTCGATCACCAAAGAGTTCATCAAATTACATGGAGGAAACATAAGGGTAGAAAGCGAGCCCGGAAAAGGATGCGCCTTCACTATACAGGTTCCGCTTAAACACGCCCATGAAACCACCATTGCCGAACAACCGGTGGCGTCATCAGAAGAGGAAGGCCCGAACAACAGCCTGAACCCTTCGCCGGTAATGCAGGAGGAAGATACTATGAATAATGCGTTGTCTGTGCTGCTGGTAGAGGACAATGATGATTTCAGATTTTATATGAAAGACAACCTGCGGAATAAGTATAAGGTAATTGAAGCAACTAACGGCAAAGAGGGATGGCAAAAGACATTGTCCAATCATCCCCAGCTGATCGTAAGTGATATAAGCATGCCTGAAATGGATGGAATTGAATTGATTAAAAAAATAAAATCCGATAAAAGAACAAGTCATATCCCGGTGATCCTGCTCACTGCCATGACGGGACAGGAACAGCAACTCAAAGGATTGGAAACAGGCGCCAATGATTATATTACCAAGCCATTCAATTTTGAAGTATTAAATGCCAAAATAAAAAACCTGCTTCTTTTAAAGAACACCATGCAAAGCACTTACTCGAAGCAGATAAAGCTAACGGCCACTGAACCAGTAGTAGAATCGGCGGATGAAAAATTATTGACTGAAATAGCCACCTATCTTGAAAGCAACCTGACCAATCCGCAATTGTCTGTAGAGAACTTAAGCAAGCAGTTTGGGATGAGCAGAAGCACCTTATATGCCAAGCTGCTTGAACTGACCGGTCAAACGCCGGTGGAATATATTCGTTCATTCCGTTTGAAGAAAGCAGCCGCATTAATGGAAAAAAGCACCATGACCATCTCGGAGATCTCTTACCAGGTTGGCTTTACCACCTCTAATTATTTTGCCAAATCGTTCAAAAGCCAATTCAACATGCTGCCTTCAGCATTCATTGCAAAGGTTAGAAAAGCAAACCCAAACAAGGACAGTTAAATGGTTCTGTTTGGGTTATAGTAAAAAGGTTGGTTGCCCTTGCGGACAACCAACCTTTTTTTATTTAAGATGGACTTCCCTATTGATATACGGGGTTTTGGTATGCCTTTTTCTGATCGTCGGTCATATCCATGGCCTGGATCTGTCCGCTCGGAATTGGGCGCAGATAGAGATATGGTTGAATAGTGCGTGTGTACGTAACAGGGGTATGATCGCCCTTTGCAGTACCGCAAATTTTAAAAGAGCCGGCCAGTTCAGCCCATTTTTGGGTACGCACCAGGTCGAACCAGCGATAACCCTCGCCATAATATTCCCTTGAACGTTCTGCCAGGATATAGTAGATGTCTATAGTGGCAGGGGTGGCAGCGGTCATGGCGGCACTCTTGTCCTGCACTTTGGCCACGTTGCCATTGTTATCCCAGCTCCATTTACCTGCGCGGGCCCGGATTACATTGATCAATTCCCTGGCGCTTTTTCCGGCTTTGGGTGTTGCGCCCATTACGGCAGCTTCTGCAGCAACAAAGTACAATTCAGAGAACTTCGCAATGTTGTAAGGACGGGTAGAGGATGCGTTTGGTTGACCTACTCCACCGGCATTGTCAGTACGATAGGGACCCAGTTTCCAGAGCCCGGGATATACGATCCTGCTTATGCCATTCGGAGAGATCACAAAATCAGGTCTGCCCGCTAACACGCCTGCGCCGATATTGCTTTTATAGGTTGAATTGGTGTAATCGATAGGTGTAACCGGTTCATCGTTCAGAAAAGTGAGTAATGCATCACCTTGTTTAACCTGCATAAAGTTGGCATTATAATAAGTCGCAGTAGCATCACCCGCTTTATTCCAGTTGCCGCGATAAACGGTAGTAAATGTACCGTCGTAGCGGGAATCATTGGTTTTGTCGGCAAAGGTGTTTTTAATTACATCAATGGTAGGACACATACGGGTCCATGGGCGTCCCAGGTGCTGTTCGGCCTCCCGGATAATGGTGTTTTTAGCACCCCATGATGCCGCAGACGCACTGCTTTGGATCTCGGTATAGTTCCAGGTCATCATCCAACCGGCAAAATTATCCGGAGCGCCGCCACTGCCATAGGTAAGGCTGGAAGCATTATAAAACTCGCTTTTTTCCGTATGGTCTGCATACAGCATTATTTCATTGTTACGGTCTTTGGTTCCCACATGAATATCATAGAACGTAGGCTGTAATGCGAACGGACCAGGATTTTCTATAGCCGTTGTGGCTATATCGTATGCCTGCTGAAAATACCACTGTGCATTGTGCCCATCGGGATCAGTGCGGGGTGTTTCGGGATAAGTAGGAATATTATTAGGATTTTGCAGCCACCAGGCATATGTTAAATAAGCCTTGGCCAGATAAAGCCGGGCCAGTGCTTTGGTAACAGCACCGGTAGTTCGGGGCATTGCCGGCAAATCGTTTACTGCTGTCACCAGGTCGGGAAAGATGGCTTTCGTATATACCTCAGGTACTGTATTGCGGGTAGATATTCTTACGCTTGAGGTATTGAACTTCAGTTCTCCCGAACCAAGGTCTAACGGAACACCGCCAAATGTTTGCACTAACAGGAAGTAATCGAATGCGCGGAAAAATTTTGCTTCGGCGATAAGGGCCGCCGAAAGACCAACGGTGCTGGCATTATCAATAATACCATTGGCAGTGTTGATATTGGAGAAGGCTGTTCCCCAAATAACATCCGAACGGCTGGTTGAAGGCGTTAATTGGCCTACACCGGAAAGATCGTGGTCCTTGAAGTTCCCATCGGCCTGTTGCGCCCAGGTTGCTTCATCCGTTCCTGTTTCGCAGGCGTTATAATAATAAGCCTGGCCGTAAATATAACGAAGGTGGGCATAGAGCGATGTTATACCCCCCTGAATACCTTTTTCTGTTTTCAGAAATTCAGGCGTGTAAATACTGCGCGGTTCTTCTTTCAGTATTTTGGAACAACCTGCTGCCAATACGAGGATCAGCGCAGATCCTATAAAAATATTTATTTGTATGCGTTTCATGTTAACAGGATTTAAAGTGACAAATTAACGCCCAGCACATAATTACGGGTAGCAGGCGTGTTAAAACCTACAGTGAGAATACGTTTCTGAAAACCACCTGTTGCTACATTTTCATTGCCATAAGAATTGGTTTCAGGGTCCATACCAGATTCTTTATGGAAAGGAGAAAACAGCACGAACGGATTTTGTACAGTGAAGTACATACGCATTTTTACCGCAGAGGACCTGAGCAACTTTTCATTGAAATTATAACCCAGTGAAATGGTGCGGATCTTCACATAAGAGGCATCAAAATAACCCAGGGTGCTTGCATATTTTGGATTATCGCCACTGAGCGGGCCGGCAGGATTTGGATATTTTGCGCCTGTGTTATCAGGGGTCCAGTAATCCACTTTAATATTTCCCCTGCGACCGGTCATCATGTTCAGATAGCCAGCAGGGCCGTAGAGTGTGCTCACCAACACCCCGCCACTTTTAAAGATACCCACAACACCCAGGTCAAATCCTTTATAAGATACTCTTGTGTTAAAGCCACCCTGGAAATCCGGATCTACATCTATTACCTGCCTGTCATCGGGGCCGATTGCGCGTACCGGTGAACCGTCGGGATTATGATCGCCGGTGTATTTTGCTTTTATCATGCCTACTTTGCCTGCCGGTCCTTCCAGCACATTCAGGTATTGATCCTTGTCCTGCCATAAGCCCACTTTCTCGTAGTCATACAACGCATCTATGTTATGCCCAACGAACCAGGCATTGCCCTCATCGCGGGTTTGTCCCGATGCAAGCGATACCAGTTTGTTGCGGTTAGCATAAAAGTTGATGCCTGCATCCCAGTTCCAGCCGTTGTGATCTTTCAGTATGCTGCCATTAAGCGTCAATTCTATCCCTTTATTCTGTGTTTCTCCAATGTTTGAAGTAATGCCAGGCACGCCTGATGTACCAGGCAGGCTCAGAGGCAGCAGAATATCCTTCGTATTCGTTTTATAATATTCAATAGTACCCGACAGGCGATTGTTAAACAACGAGAAGTCGAGACCATAATTCCAGGTAACCGAGTATTCCCAACCCAAACTTGCATTTGGCAACTGGCTCACATAAGTCCCTACTGCGTAATTATCGCCAAAATTGTAAGGCCGCACAGTTAACCGCCCCAGGGTAGCATAAGGCGCCACTGCCTGGTTGGAGGTTTGTCCATAGCCTACACGCAGTTTCAAGCTATTGATGGGGGTAATTCCCTTCATGAAAGATTCATTCGCTATATTCCATCCTGCAGAGATGGCCGGATAAGTATGCCATTGATGGCCGGGTGCAAGCCTCGAAGAAGCATCAGAGCGCACAGTAGCCGACAGCATATAGCGGTTATCATAGGTATACATTGCACGGCCCATCCACGACATCAGGCCGGTCAACTGGTAGTCCTGGTTATTTGGATCGATCGTTTTTTCACCAACTGCCTGGCCCAGATTATAGAACTGGAAAGCGTCGGCAGGAAGATCCTTGGCCGACATAGACGATCTGCTATACTTGTTTTGTTCGGCGGAGTACAGGGCCACTACGTTCAATGTATGCTTGTGGGCAAAAGTGCGATCATAGTTCAACAGGTTCTCCACCACCCAATGATAGGTATGAGAATTACCGGTCCCGGCTGTGGAAACGGTCAACGGATTGCTGCTGCCTATGCCCTGGCCTGTATAATTGCCGTCGTTGGATTGAATAAAATCGAGACCGAGGTTGGTACGGTACTTCAACCCCTCTACCCAGGGAATTTTTACTTCGCCATACACGGAATTGTAAGTGGCATATCCACGGGTTTCACTTAACCACTGATCTTTTAATTTGTCTACTACACTTCTTGTAAGTACCCACTGGTCATCTAACGGCATCTTTATTATTCTTTTCAATGAACCGTCGGCATTATACGGGTTGGCAATTGGCGACATGCTTAATACCCCGTATAACCCTACCTGGCTGCCCTGGGTAAGGTTATAATTGTTATTTGTAGTAAAACCAATCCGCACATATTTACCTACTTCCTGGTCTAATGAACCGCGCATGGAATAACGCCTGTATTGCTGAGTGGGAATTACTGCCTGATTTTGATAGTAGCCTACACCGAAGTTGTAGCTGCCTTTTTCAGCGCCACCGGAAATATTAAGATCATGGCTTGTTACCGCGCCATCTTTATAAAACAGGTTTTGCCAATCGGTATTGGTGCTATCAGATTCATCGCCGCCTGGCTGTGTAGTGTACCTGCCGGATGCTTTACGAAGCGCAGCGAATTCAGGCCCGTTCATCATAGGCACTTTCGCAAACAATTTTTGTATGCCGTAATAGCCGTTGTATGATATTCTTGGTTTTGCCCCTTTTTGTCCTCTGTTAGTAGTTATCAAAATAACGCCGTTGGCGCCACGTGATCCGTAAATGGCAGTGGCGGAGGCATCTTTCAATACCTCAACACTTTTGATATCGTTCGGGTTGATATCGCCGATATTCCCGGGAAAGGGAATACCATCCAACACGATCAACGGATCGTTGCGATACAGATCGTTATCGGTGGTAAGCGAACGCGTGCCCCTGATACGGATCTGCATGGCAGCGCCGGGTTTGGAAGAAGTTTGTGCCATTTCCACCCCGGGTAAACGTCCCTGCAAAGCCTGTGAGATATTAGGCGCGGGCACCTCCCGCATTTTGTCGCCATTGATAGAAGCTACGGAGCCCGTTACTGCCTCCTTCCGTTGGGTGCCATATCCTACCACAATTACTTCACCCTCTATCTTTGCCAGGGGAAGCAGCTTTACTTCTAGGGTCTCCCTGTTATTGACGGGCAATTCCTGCCGTTCAAAGTTTACCGAAGTAACAACGAGGATACCGTTCGAAGGAACCGTGATGGCAAAATGGCCCTTTTCATCGGCATTTGTGCCAACGCTAGAACCTTTCAGGGAAATGGTAGCGCCGGCTACAGGTTGCCCCGATTCATCCAACACCCTGCCTTGCACGCGTATGTTGTTTTGCGCCCAAACAGGTAAGGAAAAAAGTAATGCAAAAAAGAAAGCTGTTGAAAACAGGAACCAGTTTCGTGCTGGCCGGTTCTGAAAGCGCCAGTTGGCTGTAATCGTTTTTAATAAAGCATTCATAAAAGCAGTTTTAAGTAATGATACCGCATTGTTTTTCTGCTGGCCGCGGGCATAGGATCACTCCAGTTTGCAACAGGTAAATAAATGTGTAAAAGACTTTTTTATGCCTTTATAATAAAAAAGGCAGAGAGGGGTGAGACAGTTGATGTACAATAAAACGGCAAGCATAATAAACAATTGGCGGATCGAATGTAGGTTTTTTTTCAAAATATTGCAACCGATTGCATCTTTTTTATAATTTTTTATTTCCTTGACCCGACTACTTGCCTCCTACCCATACTTATATATAAGCTGTTTATAAAAGAAAATTTGGTTGTACTACTTTTTTTACGATTTTTATGCAAGCGATTGCATTAACAAATATGCTTAATAAAGAAGTTACCATATACGACCTTGCCGAAAAACTAAACCTTTCACCCGCTACAGTAAGCCGGGCCTTGAATGACGACCCCGTGGTAAAAAAGAAAACCCGCAAGGTTATTCATGAAGCCGCAAAAGAGCTTGGGTATCGCAAAAACACTTTTGCCCGCAACCTGCGAAACCAGCGCACCAATACCATCGGCGTGCTGGTGCATGAACTGAAAAGTAATTTTATCACCTCTGTGCTGGCCGGCATAGAGAAAGTCACCACCGAAGCAGGCTACGATCTCATTATCGCCCATTCTTCAGAAAGCTTTGAAAAGGAAGCAGCCAATGCGTTGAACTTATTTCATAAAAGAGTAGACGGGCTGATAGCGTCGCTTGCTTCCAATACCGAAAACCTCGATCATTTCAATCCCTTCGAAGAAAAGAACATCCCGGTTGTTTTTTTCGACCGGGTAGAGGAGAATACGAACAGCACCAAGGTCATCATAGATAATTATACATGCGGTTACAAGGCCACACAGCACCTGATTGAACAGGGTTGCAAACAAATTGTACTGGTAACAGCAGATCTGAGGCGGAATGTGTACGGCCAAAGGCACAAGGGATATGTTGCCGCCCTGGCAGACGCCGGTATTGCCTATGATGAAAACCTGGTACTGATAAAAGACCTGAGCGAACATTGCGGCGTAGAAGCTGCCCTGGAGATCATTCGCATGAACAAAAGGCCCGATGGGGCTTTCATAACCAATGACTTTTCAGCAGCGGTTTGTATGCAAACGCTGAAAGAACATGGCATTCGCATTCCACACGACATTGCGGTGGTTGGTTTTAATGACGATGCCATCAGCAAGATCATTGAACCACAACTTACCACCATCAGGTACCCGGGTACAGAAATGGGTGAACTGGCGGCATTAAACCTGATCAATCACCTGCAGGGTTTAACCAATCTGCACCATACAAAAACAATTATTGTGCGGTCAGACCTCGTTATCAGACAATCTTCTTTAAGAAAAAGCTTCAATGAAACAACGCATCCATGATCAAGATATTTATAACCTTCGTTACACTTACTACTACCTGTTCTTTTGCGCCCCTGCAACTACAGGCGCAAAACCAGAGCCAGTCACCTATTCCTTCACTGAAAGAAACATTTAAGAATGACTTTCTGATCGGCACCGCATTGAACACTGCCCAGATACAGGAAAAGGACCCGGCTGCCGCTCAACTGATACCCCTGCAATTCAACGCAGCCACCCCTGAAAATATTATGAAAGCGGCTATCATCCATCCGGGATGGGACCATTATAATTTTACACTGGCAGACCAGCTGGTTGCATATGGCCAAAAGAACAAGATCAAAATAACTGCGCATACGCTTATCTGGCACAGTCAGTTGCCTGATTTTGTAAGAAGCATAAAAAGCCCCGATTCGCTCAGGCAGTTCTTTACCAACCACATTAGTACCCTGGCGAGCCGTTACGATGGAAAAGTATTTTCATGGGATGTGGTAAATGAGGCACTGGAAGAGAACGGCTCGTTGCGCAAATCGATATTCCTGCAGCTACTGGGTGAAGATTATATCGTGGAAGCATTCCGTCTTGCGCAAAAAGCAGCCCCCCATACAGAACTGTATTATAATGATTATAATATTGAGCAACCGAAGAAAAGAGCCGGCGCTGTAGAAATAATAAAAAAGATCAAGGCGGCCGGTGTGCGTATAGATGGCGTAGGTATCCAGGGGCATTGGCGGGCATCGCATATCCCATTGGCTGAAATAGAACAAAGCATCCTTGACTTTTCAGCGCTCGGGGTGAAAGTGATGTTCACCGAACTTGATCTCAGTGTGCTGCCTAACCCCTGGGACAGAGACAACGCAGACGTAAGCGCCACAGCCGGGAACAGTACAGGTAAAGATCCCTATCCCAACGGCTTGCCCGACTCGGTACAAAACGTATTGACCAAAGGGTATGAAGATCTGTTTAAGCTATTCCTGAAACATAAAGACAAGATCAGCCGCATCACGTTCTGGGGCGTAAATGATGGCCAGTCATGGCTAAATGACTTCCCAATCCGCGGAAGAACGAACTACCCTACCCTGTTTGACAGAGCCTATAAAGCTAAACCTGCTTTTTATGCCGTTATTGCAACGAAGAAATAGGTATTGCTGCAAAATGATTTACTGATATTAATTTAAAACATCAATGAACACCAGTCCGGGAAAATTATCTGTAGTCGAAAAGATCGGCTACAGCCTTGGTGATTTGGCCGCTAACCTCATCTTTCAGACGTTAATGGCATTTCTCGCCTTTTTTTATACTGATATTTATAAAATACCTGCCTCGAGCGCCAGCCTGGTAATGCTGGTGGGCGGGATCTTAGGCGCCTGTTTCAACCTGGTTATGGGCGCCATTGCCGACAGAACCAATACGAGGTGGGGCAAATTCCGCCCATGGGTTTTGTGGACGGCCGTTCCATTCGGTATTATTTCATTACTGGCGTTTTCTACACCCGACTTTGGAGAAAGCGGAAAGGTGCTTTATGCCTTTGTTACCTATTTCCTGCTGGTTATTGTATATTCCGCCAATAACCTTCCCTACTCCGCATTGAGCGGGGTGCTCACCGGAGACATGAAAGAAAGGAACAGTTTATCTTCCTATCGTTTTGTTTCCGTAATGGTAGCGCAATTCATCATCCAGGTATTTTTATTACCGCTGGCGCTTTCACTGGGTCATGGTAATAAAGCAAAGGGATTTGAACAAGTAATGTTCATTTTCGCAGCTACAGGTGTCCTTTGTTTTTTGATCACATTCCTCACTACCAAGGAACGGATAGTACCACCGAAAGAACAAAAAACAACCGTTGCGCAGGATTTGAAAGACCTGGCACACAACAGGCCCTGGATCATTATGCTCATCGTGACTGTACTTGTCTTTATTACGCTTGCACTGAAAGGTGGCATGAACATCTATTACTATAAATATTATCTCACGAACGACAGCCAGGTCGATTTCCTTAACAGCGTTGGGTTTAATAATATCGTCCAGGCCCTTGGTAACACCTTTGGCGCCGAAGCCTTTTCCGCATTCAGTCAACCAGACAGCGCACCCTATGCAGCTGCCAGCTTTGCCAATGCCTTTAGTACCATAGCCATGATAATCGGGATCTTTTTTACCAAACCCCTTGCTGACCGGTTTGGAAAAAGAAATGTGTTTGGTCTGTTCATTACCCTTTCGGCCTTCTGCCTTATATGTATCAGTTTTTACAATAACAATGCAGTCTGGCCTGTCTTTATCACACAGGTACTCCATGGTTTCCTTTATGGCATAACAATCCCCCTGTTGTGGGCGATGATCGCAGATGTAGCCGATTACAGTGAATGGAAGAACAACAGAAGGGCTACGGCTATCATTTTCTCTGCCATGATCTTTGGATTGAAATTTGGGTTGAGTATTGGAGGCGCTTTGTCGGCATGGCTCCTCAGCCGTTTCGGGTACCAGGCAGATGCCGTGGCGCAAACCCCTTCAGCTACCAACGGCATAAAGCTGTTGATAAGCGTAATTCCAGGAGCTATATTCATTGCAGGCGCCTGTTTGCTTTTTGGATACTCCATAAACAAAAAAGCCGAATTGCAAATTGAAAATGCATTGAAGGAAAAAAGAAAAGCACCCGCATTATAAAAACACATTCGTATGCCAGAAGATAATATTGCACATATCGATTTTGAACAACTTGACCAACAGGCGATCTCGCAACCACTGGTAAAACATATTTATACAGCCGACCCTTCTGCCCATGTATTTAATGGTAGAATATATATCTACCCTTCGCATGATATTGAAGCAGGGATCCCGTTTGATGACCTGGGCAGCCACTTCGCCATGGAAGATTATCACGTGCTATCTACAGATATAGATGGCAAAAATGTTACAGATCATGGCATCGCCCTGCATGTTAAAGATGTACCCTGGGCCGACCGGCAAATGTGGGCCCCGGACGCTGCTTATAAAAATGGAAAGTATTACTTATACTTCCCTGCCAAACGCGCCGATGGGATCTTCCAGATCGGTGTAGCGGTTTCCTCCTCACCAACGGGTCCGTTTTTAGCCGAACCCGAAGCGATAAAAGACAGTTACTCTATTGACCCCGCTGTTTTTTGCGATGAAGACGGCCAACATTATATGTACTTCGGCGGATTATGGGGCGGTCAGTTGCAGTCGTACAGGAACAACCAATACAATGCAAGCTTAGAGGAACCACAGCCCGCAGAACCCGCTTTAGGCCCCCGTGTTGCCCTGCTGAGGGACGACATGAAACAATTTGCAGAATCGCCCAAAGAGATCCTCCTTACAGATGAATCGGGCAATCCCCTGCTGGCCGGCGACAACAACAGAAGATTCTTTGAAGCCTCCTGGATGCATCAATATAAAGGCAAATACTATTTCTCCTATTCTACCGGCGATACACATTACATTTGTTATGCCATCGGGGATAATCCATATGGACCATTTACCTATATAGGCATTGTGTTACTACCTGTGGTAGGATGGACGAACCATCATTCCATTGTTGAGATCGATGGCAGGTGGTTCCTGTTTTATCACGACTCCAGTTTATCGCGCAGAGTTACCCACCTTAGATGCGTAAAGATGACCGAGCTATTTTATAATGAGAATGGCACCATCCAAACTATCAATCCATACAAAGACGAACAATGAAGCGCTATGTGCCGTTAATAATATGCTTCACAATTGCATTTGATATTTCATTCTGCCAGGTAAAATTGCCCCGTTT
>NZ_JBJMLX010000040.1:0-2953 GCF_045805085.1 Niastella sp. | reverse complement strand
TTCGTATTTACATAACCCAAAAACTTATCGTCTTTACCTCTTGCAACCCACGTTATTTTAGTGTTATTACTGGACACGCTAAACCCGGTGACTACATACTGTAGCAGCCCTTTTCCATATGGTTCAATAAGCACTACGCCGTCGAAATTATCCAGGTCTAAAGGCTTGCCATCCGGAGTAAGATAGTATACCTTGTCTTTTGGCACTGTAAATGCTGACTGGTTATCGGCATCCGCTACGAGGTTCGAACTGCCTGCCAACAGTTGTTCTGCATCCACCTGGTCATCGAGGTATTTATTCATCATACCTGTTACCTTGGTCTTGTTACCGGCATTTAACAGGTCTATACTGCTTTTTGATTTATTCTCTTCTTTGTCAAACAGGGGTTTCAACACATTTTCCTGCTCTTTCAAATAACTGTCATCTGTTGTATTTCTTTCAATTCTCTCTTCAAACAGTTGCCGCGCCTGCTGGTCGGTCAAAAGCCTTTCGATCAACTTGATCTTTGCTTCCAGTTTCGTTTTATCGCCTTCCCGTTCTTTATAGCCGAATGGATGTGGACAATGCATGGCTATTGCTGCGCGTTGCTCTTCATTTAACCGCAACACCAGTTTTTTCAGGTCATCTTCCAACTGTTTCTTTATATCTGTCAATGCATCGGTAACCAGCCGTTCCCTGATCACTCCCAGCTTCACCAGTACGCCCTTACCAATATTATCACTCAACTTCTCCAGCATCGGTTCTGCCTTCTTAAGGGCGCCGCGCAGTTTCTTTTCAGCAGCGGCATCGTTCGAGGGATCGCCGTCATTCAGATCCTTCATGGCTGCCTGCACTTCCTGGATGGCTGCCATCACATCTTTTCTTTCCTGGTCGGTAAATACATAGGTATCGGTCCAGATGCCAGGACTGATGCCTAAAAGCTCTGTAGCAAAATCTTTCAGCGTTGCCAGCGAAGCCGTATCAAAGTCGGGCATGGTTTCCTTCCAGTCTTTGATCGTATTTACATCGTCATTTGTTTTGGTGCGGTCTTTTATCCAGGCGTCAATACCGTCGCTGAGCGCCACTACTTCGCCCTGCGTCAATTGCAGGCGGTCGTTGATCTGCACATCGGTGAACTTTACATTCAGGCGCATGCCCAGTAAGGGTGTGGCCACGGCGCCATAACCGCTAAAGCGGCCATTACCGCCCTGTACGTCCAGCATCTGCATATCAAAACTTCCCACGCGTACCACCATACCGGCTACTGCCGAATTTAGTGGTTGTCCGGCTGCAGCAGCGCCCAGCCCGTTATTGGCAGTATCGTTCTTACCACATTCGTATACACGTTTGGGGAAGGTGTGCAGGGGCACTATTTCGCTCCAGAATCCAGTAATACCTTTTATTATGGGTTGAACCTGGGCTTCATAACTGTTATCCGGTTCCAGGTTAAACAGGTGGAGCAACGTATCTGCGATGTATTGTTTGTTCCAGCTATAGGCAGTGCCTTTACTGGCAGAATCGCCTTTTTTACGGTATTGAATATTCCAGCCATCGACAGTTTGTGCTTTGGTAAGGCGCCACCACCATTTACCACTTCGTTCGCCCAATGCATCGCCCATCAATTCTGCCTTGCCTATATTATTGACCACAAACGGATCTACGCCGCCATAGGTAAATACACAGGACTGACTGTACCCATTGTTCTGGTAGGCATCACGCCCGCTTTTGTCAAAAGCCTGTACGCGCCAAACATATTGCATACTGTCGAGCAGTTTGGGCATAGCAGGGCCATAGGTAAGCATGGCCGCATCGGTGGTTGCTGTATAGATGGGTGTACTGCTGCGTACAATATATTCTGCATTGCTTCCGGCCGGTCTTACTTCAAACAACTCGAACCGGTAGCCTGTGCCCATTGAACCTGTTACAAATGAAGGGGTATTGCGAATGCTCCAGGTAAAGGTGAGGAACTGGGGTTCCTTTCTTTCAACCCGGGTATTACACAACGGATAGTTCAGTAAGGGCGCTTCATTCTTTTGAAAAAAGAAGATATTACATCCATCATTACTTAATGCTACATCATCGCTTCTATTATAATCATACGCGGTAACACATATGCGGTAGGCACCTTCGGGCAGGGCCTTGGTACGTTCATAGTTCTCGCGGTTGAAGCCATTCATAAATTGCATATGGTCGCTCACCAGCAATTCATTCAACTGCGTTCCCGTGATGATCTGCGGCATACCGGGCAGGATAGTGATTGGCGATGCCCTGTAAGCCGGATCGGTTTGCATGATCACTTTTCCATTGAACTCCACTTTCAACCGCAAACGCACGGTATAGGAAGGCTGGGTAAGATCGTTCAGCGTTAATATAACCCGCAACTTATCGTTCCCCGGCGCTGCATAATCGGGCAGATATACGCTGTACGGCGGTATCAGCTGCAACGAAGCGGTGACGGGATAAATAAAACGGGCCTGCACATTGGTAGCCTGGCATAATGCAGCTAGCATCATGATGCTGGCGATAAACCATTTTAAAACCTTCCTGTTCTGCTTCATTCGGATATGGTGCGTACGATTCATATGCTAATTTGGTAATGGTCGAATATTAAAAACTAAAATTGTAGCCAACAGTTACGGTCAGCTCTGAAAAGGCATTCTGATTGACTACTGCCTGCTGGTGCAGGTAATTCACTCCGGCATTTAAACTATGCCGGCCCATTATTTTTTTATTTGTTTTACCAGGGGCGCCTGTACCTGCGGGTGGTGTGGCAGACTGCGCCTGGGGCGTAAATGACGCCTGCAGGGAATTGTTCCATACCCCGTTGTGGCTGGTCACATTGTTCATAGTGGTTCTGGTAATGTTATAGGTAGAAGTGGCGTTCAGCCGCAGCTTCTTATTCAATAATCCCTTCGCCGCGCTTACAGACGGACCGGTAAAATACGTGCGCGCGCCGGGCACATCCTGGATATAA
>NZ_JBJMLX010000039.1:0-7791 GCF_045805085.1 Niastella sp. | reverse complement strand
TCCTCGGGGTACAGGTTTACCTGTTTCCCTTTTACAAAATCGCTAAAAAGGTTTCCTGCCAGTATAGCAGGCTGATTAAAAGACAAATAGGCGTGCGCGAGATAATTCAAATGTATAACAATTGATGTATTGCCAATATAACGTTTTACAGCGGGTTTCAGTCGAAAAAATGCAAAAAAGAATGAATAAAAATTCTCCTTTCCGGTTGCAGCTCTTTCCACAATTCCATTTTAACGATCGCTTAACCTTGTTTTAGGAAATATTTAAACAATTGGCTGTAAGGCTTAGCCAGCCTGCATTTCAGTGGGTGCCGCAACAAACCGGGCGACATTTTGTTTAACGTTGTTTAACATCGGTCGCCATTAGTCATAAATTTTATGAGATAAGTGTAACCTCAGCTACTTTTGTATCGACTAATCAATAAAGCATCAGGTTAGATCAGATTAAAAGTATAGCCATGAAAAAGTTTGTTGCTTCGCATATAGTGTATCGTAGCCAAAAAAAGAATCTCCGTTACGTGTAATAATTTTTGAAAAGCAGCTACTTATATTTCATACCGCTTAGAACATTCATTTAATATTAAAAAAACAAACCGGGCAGGGCATTCCATATAGCCAGGATGACCTTTAATGCCCAACATTCAAAAACAGTTAAAAAATAGCATCATGAAAAACAAAATCCTCATTGGCGTCTTCGTTTTATTAACCAGCATTAGTAGTGCATTTGCCAATGGTAAAGAAGAAGTAAATGAAAGAATCATTAAATCTTTCGAGAAAGAATTTGCCGGCGCACAACATGTGGAATGGGCAACCACCAAAGACTTTGTAAAAGTAACCTTTACCCTTAATGAACAGGTTGTATATGCGTTTTATGAGCAAAATGGTAACCTGTTAGGGGTAACCCGCAATATTGTATCGAGCCAGTTGCCTATTAACCTGCTCACTGACCTTAAAAAGAATTACAGCACGCACTGGATCACCGATCTTTTTGAAATGGCTTCCAATAACGAGAATGTGTACTATGTAACGCTGGAGAATAGCGATCAAAAGCTCATACTAAAATCAAGCGGAACTACAAGCTGGGAAGTGTACAGAAAAGAAAGGAAATAAAATAATAATCAACGGTTTTCTTATAGTTGGTTTTAGTTGGAAAGAAAAGGCTCTCCGATTCATCGGAGGGCCTTCATTTTCTTGTGCCCTGAGCCTTGAACCTTGTGCCTTTTCCTTTACCTTTGGCGCCATAAAAAAACTGATCATGAGCAAAGGACCTGTTTCTCAATTTATACAACATCATTACCGGCATTTTAATGCTGCTGCCCTGGTAGATGCGGCTAAAGGATATGAAACCCATTTACTGGAAGGTGGAAAAATGATGGTTACACTGGCCGGCGCCATGAGTACCGCCGAGTTGGGTATTTCACTGGCTGAAATGATCCGCCAGGATAAAATACACATCATCAGCTGTACAGGCGCCAACCTGGAAGAAGACATTATGAACCTGGTAGCTCATGATCATTACAAACGCGTTCCCAATTACCGTGATCTTACTCCGCAACAGGAGTGGGAATTGCTGGAGCAGGGGTTGAACCGGGTTACTGATACCTGTATCCCCGAAGAAGAAGCTTTCCGTCATATTCAGCATAACATAGTTAAACTGTGGAAAGACGCCGACGCCAAGGGCGAACGCTATCTCCCCCACGAATTTATGTACAAGCTGTTGCTGAGTAAGGTGATGGAAAAAGATTACCAGATCGATCCCAAAAACAGCTGGATGATCGCTGCTGCTGAAAAGAACCTGCCCATCATCGTGGGAGGCTGGGAAGACAGCACCATGGGTAACATCTTTGCCTCTTACATCATCAAAGGCGAAATGAAAGCTACCACCATGAAGAGTGGTATCGAATATATGGTTTGGCTGGCCGACTGGTACCGCCAAAACAGTGGCGGCAAAGGTGTAGGCTTTTTCCAGATAGGCGGTGGTATCGCCGGTGATTTCCCTATTTGCGTGGTGCCTATGATGTACCAGGACCTGGAATGGCACGATGTACCCTTCTGGAGCTATTTCTGCCAGATCTCTGATTCAACCACTTCTTACGGTTCTTACTCAGGGGCAGTGCCTAATGAGAAAATTACCTGGGGTAAGCTGGATATCAATACGCCAAAATTTATCGTAGAAAGTGACGCTACCATCGTAGCTCCCCTCATATTTGCCTATATCTTAGGCTGGTAAAAACTATTAATCGGTTGTTTACAGGCCCCGGCGGTAACCGCCGGGGCCTTTTTTCGTGCTATTTTTATTTCGGTGAAAAATCCCTTTAGAATAGGGGGTTCCGGCAATAGCCGGTTTTATTAGCTAATTGATTAATCAACATTTTCAGACACATTAAGAAACATGCTGCGATTGAGATCCCTGGTTCAGAAAGGCTTGGCTCATCGTTTTGGCATCATCCTTTTATTGGTATTTATCAACCTGGGCATTTCGTTTGTGACACGCCTGGGTTTGTTATTATATACCGGTAAAGGTTTTGACTGGACGATCGCTAACCTCCTTGGTGTTTTTGGTATTGGCCTGATGTACGACCTCGCCATCAGTTCCTATCTTATCATCCCCTTTGTGCTTCACCTTTGGTTTACGAGCGAAAAAATATATGAGCCGGCCTGGCGAAAATGGATGACAGGCCTGTACGCCGTTCTCATGCTCTTCTTTTCTTTTTCCGAGCTGGTGCCTGCAGAATACAACGCAGGCCTTCATTGGGGCGTGGTAGTGCTGTTTGGCCTGCGCCTTTTGATCTATTTGCTGCTGGCTAAAAAAGGCCCTGCATTCCGGTTGCGATGGCGTAAATACGTTTTGGCCGCCGATATTTTTCTGATCACCTTCCTGTTGTTGTTCAATGCCGTAAGTGAATACTTTTTCTGGAATGAATTTTCAACCCGGTATAATTTTATTGCGGTTGATTACCTGATCTATACCACCGAAGTATTGGGCAACATCCAGGAGTCGTATCCTGTAGGCTGGATCGTTGCCGGCGTATTGATAGCTTCATTTGCCATTGTATGGTTTTTGCGGGCGAATATCCGTCGTTCGATGAAGCAGGCCGTTAGTTTCCCCCGCCGTAGTGTTATAGCGCTGTTGTTGTTGATCTTTCCTTTGATCACGTATTTGTTTGTAACCAATAAATGGAAAAAGTTCAGCAGCAATGCCTATGCAAATGAGTTGGCAGCTAATGGACTGTTTGAGTTTGGAACGGCCTTTACCCATAACGAACTTGATTTTTATAAGTTCTACCGGGTGCTGCCCGATGTGGAAGCGTTCAATATTGTACGCAAGCAAATGGAAACTCCCAATGCGCGTTTTGTAAGTAATGATCCGTTCAATATAGAGCGCCAGGTTAGTTATGCCGAACCGGAGAAAAAGATGAACGTAGTGCTGATTAGCGTGGAAAGCTTTAGCGCGAATTTTATGAAGGCTTTCGGGAATGAGCAAAACATAACACCCTGTCTGGATAGCTTAGCCGAAAAAGGCCTGTTGTTTACCAATCTGTATTCCAGTGGCACCAGAACGGTGCGTGGCCTGGAAGCCCTGTCGCTTTCCATACCGCCTACACCGGGGCAGAGTATTGTAAAAAGGCCTGATAATGAAAACATGTTTTCATTAGGCGCCGTATTTAGATCGAAGGGCTATATAACGCAATACCTGTATGGGGGCTATGGCTATTTCGACAACATGAATGCCTTTTTTACGGGTAACCATTACGATGTTATTGATCGCAATGCCTTGCGGCCCGATCAAATACATTATGCCAACATCTGGGGTGTGGCCGATGAAGATCTTTTTACGTTAACCCTGCAACAACTCGATTCCAATTATAATAGTGGTAAGCCGTTCTTTTCACATGTGATGACGGTTTCGAATCACCGGCCCTTTACCTATCCCGAAGGAAGAATTGACATTCCACCTTCCCGGCAGGCGCGTGAAGGAGCGGTAAAATATACCGATTATGCTATTGGCCAGTTTATTCGTAAAGCCAGTGAAAAGCCCTGGTTCAGGAATACGGTTTTTGTAATTGTGGCCGACCATTGTGCGGGCAGCGCCGGCAGCGTGGAATTACCGGTAACAGGGTATCATATTCCCATGCTGATATACAGCCCTGATAATATTGCCCCGCAAAAAATTGATCGCCTTACGGCCCAGATAGATATTGCGCCTTCGATACTGGGGTTGTTGAAATTCAATTACCGGTCGAAGTTTTTTGGACAGGATATATTCTCCCTGCCTCCCGGTAAGGAACATGCCTTTATAAGCACATACCAGGGCCTTGGCTATCTTAAAAATGGCGAGCTGATCGTTCAGTCGCCCACACAAAAGATAGATCAGTATAAGCCTGATTTTACAACCGGTAAAGCGCAAAAGGAGCCATTGACAGACAGCCTGGTGAAACAGGCCATTGCTTATTATCAAAGCGCCAGCTGGTTGCTGAAGAACAACAAATACCGCAACTGATTAAAGTAGATACAAGTAGATGATCAGGTTTACAGCACCTGGTTTTTGGGCAAAAAAAGGCCCCCGTTAATTCGAGGGGCCTTTTCCAATTTATAAGATGCTTACTGCTTCGTTTATACGCAGGCTATTTTATTTACTCTTGTCTGGTGACGGCCGCCCTCAAAAGGGGTTTCAATAAAGAGCTCGAGCATTTGTTTGGCATACTCCAGCGAAACAAAACGGGCCGGAATGCAAATAACGTTGGCGTCATTATGCTGGCGGATCAATTTTGCTACTTCGAGTTCAAAGGCCAAACCTGCCCGGATACCCTGGTGTTTATTGGCCGTAATGCAAACGCCATTGGCGCTGCCGCATAATAAAATACCAAACGCAGCGTCTCCGGCTTCAACCGAACTGGCAACGGGGTGTGCGTAATCAGGATAGTCTACCGATTTGTTTGCATCAACACCTTTGTCAATTACCTGGTATCCCTTTTCGGTTAACCATTTTACAATAGCCACTTTATAATCAAATCCGGCATGGTCGCTGCCGATTACAATGGGTTTTGAAAGGTCGAACATAGCTGTTTCGTTATCTATTAAGGTGTTTTATTATTCAATTACTGCCAGTTATCCTGTTCTGCCTGGTCTCTTTTATACACGCGTTTTGAAACGATCACGCTCAACTCATACAGGAACAGCAGCGGTAAGAACACGATCATCTGGCTGGTCCAGTCGGGTGAAGGCGTAATAACAGCTGCTACCACCAGGATGACCACATACGCGTATTTGCGGTAATTGGTTAAAAAGGCGGGGGTTATCAACCCAATCTTGGTAAGTACATAGGCTAAAATGGGCAGCTCAAAAGCAATACCGCAGCCTAAAATAATATTTACCAGGTTATCGATGTAATCGTCCAACGCTGGTTTGTATTCATACATATTGGCCGTACCCAGGTTAAAGTTGGCCAGGAAGTTAAAGGTAAAAGGTCCCAGCACGAAATACCCGAAGAAAGCCCCTGCAAAGAAGAATATGGATACAAAGAAGATGGCGTTGCTGGAATATTTCAATTCCTTGGGTGATAAAGCCGGTTTCACAAACTTCCAGAATTCCCAGAAGATGTAGGGGAAGGCAGCGATGAACCCACCAATCATACCAATTTGAATGGCCGACATAAATGGTCCGCTAACCGTATTACCCAATAGTTTATAGCCTGCAGGGATAGGCGGCATACACAGGGCGTCGCCGATATGCAACCAGTGACTGAGGCCGCACATATACCGGTACGACACAAAGTTGTTGCGCACGGGCCCCATTACAATGTTGTCAAATACCCAGTCGATTTTAATGAAAATAACAATCGCTGCAACAAAAATAGCCAATACAGAACGTATAATATGCCCACGTAACTCCTCAAGATGATCAATAAACGTCATCTCGGTATCGTTGCTCCTTCTTTCTAAAAAGCTTAGTGCCATAGGATCGCCATAAATATCTGAAAAATAGTGAAAGCGGGGCAAATTTAAGGCTTATCAGCTTGGTATCAACAGAAAGGTTGTTAAGGGGTTGAAATTGTAGGTGGGAATACTTAGTGCGTGATTACTAAAGTTTTAGCTTAACTACCGCAGGATCTTCAGGCGCACCATTTCAATTCGGGTATCGCTCACGTTCAAGATCTCAAATTCATAATTACCAATGATAATGCGTTCTTTTAATCGGGGAATGGTTTCGTGCTGGTGAATGATAAAGCCGGAAAGAGTTTCCGAATCGTTTTCGGGAAATTCCAGTTTATATTTCTCCACCAGGTAATCCAGCTCCAGCCGGCCCGACAGGATATACTCGTCCTCGGAGATCATTTTTTCTTCAAACTCCTCCACATCGTATTCATCCCTTATTTCGCCAAAGATCTCTTCCAGCAGGTCTTCCATGGTAACAATGCCGGCGGTTCCGCCAAATTCATCTACCACCCAGGCAATGCTTTTGCGTTCCCTGGTGAATTTATTAATGAGGTCGGTGGCGCTCATACTCTCCGGAATGGCGGGAATGGGCAGCAGGATCTCCTTGACATGTTCGGGTTGTTTAAACAGATCGAGCTGATGAATATAGCCCAGTATCTGGTCGATATTGCCACCATACACTATGAGTTTGCTCAACCGGGTTGAGATAAATTTTTTGCGGGCCTCCTCCACAGTAGTATTCAGTTCAATAGCCTCAATTTCCTTGCGGGGCACCAGGCATTCGCGCACTTTTATTTTTGGTAAGGAGAGCGCATTCTCGAACAGCTCCGTATTCATATCGGCGCCATCGCTGTTATATTCGCTTGTTTGCTGAAAAAAGTGATCGAGGTCGCTACGCGAAAAAGGCTCTTTTCGCTTGTCGATGCGCATATCGAAAATTACGTTCAGGATAAAGATCGATAGCTTTACAAAGGCCTCTGCTATCCAGTAAAACACATTGTCAAATAAACCCAGCAGGCCAACCCGGGCTGAAAAAGACAGCAGGGAATCGCTTTTAGCCTTAAAAATGGCTTTTGGGATGCATTCACCCAGAATAATGATGAGCACCCACGAGATCACTATCTCGAAAAACAGCCGGAAAAAGCTGATAAACGACTTGGCGGTAATATCCATGGTATCCCAATGCACCCATTCGTTCAGGAACATGGACATCAGTAAGACCAGGAAGGTGAGAAAAAAACTGAACCCAACTACATTGGTGCCTATGAAGCGGGAGGGATTGTCGAACAGGTTCGATAATAAAATACCGGCACTGGAACCCTGTTTCTTTTTTAATTCAATATTTAACCGGTTGGCTGAGGTAAAAGCCACTTCAATGCCTGCAAAATATGCGAGCAACAGAAACACAACGCCAATGACAATGCCTATTCCGGTAAGTAAACTCATAGTTGGGGTACGAAAATAAACAAAAAGCGGAAGAATCCAGTATCAGTTACCAGGTTCCCGATTGCCAATTGTTTATTGCTTTTGCCTATTTGTTTTAGCTTTTCAGAAACTGCTGAACGGCTTCTTTGGCCTGCGCACAGGCATTGTGTAGATTGTCGTTAAGAATAACTTTAGAAAAGTGATGTTTAAACGACATTTCGTAAGAGGCTTTGTTTATTCTTGTCTGCAAACTTTCTTCGGTTTCGGTACCCCTTGAGCTTAACCGGCGTCTTAGTTCGTCAACAGAAGGCGGGTCAATAAATATCGACAGGGTAGTACCGGGAAATTGCTCCTGTACGTGAATAGCGCCTTTTACATCGATATCCAGTACGGGTACCTGCTGATTGTTCCAGATGCGTTCCAGTTCCGAT
>NZ_JBJMLX010000038.1:0-16755 GCF_045805085.1 Niastella sp. | reverse complement strand
GCCGGCAGGCATGTTCAATGCCCTGTTTTGTTCACTCAGGCTGCCCCACAAACCTTTCACAGTATAAAACTGACGGAATTTTAACCGGCGCGTAAGGTGTGTAAACCGGAATATGCCCGACCCGATATTATGCTCAAAATTAAACCCGGCATATTTATCATGCAGGTATTGCCAGCGGTTCATTAAGCTATAGGCATACTTGTTATAGTAATATATTTCATTACCGGGCGCTACATCCAACAACATAAAGGGCAGGGTGCCGAAGGTTTTACCCGCAAATACATTATAATATAAATTGCCATAGGGCGATATTTTCAAATAGTCAGAAACACTACCGCTTATTTTACTGTAGTCAAAATGGCTGTTCCATACGCCCTTAATACCACGTGTATATTTAAAAGATAAAATAGGATAGGGACTGCCCAGGCTGTACCGGTAAAAATCTCCATCCAGAAACTTTTCCAGGTATGCCCAACGAAGCTGTACTGAAGTTTCAAAGGTATTTAAGGGTTCTGTGGCGCCATTGCCATCAATGAAGATCTCTTTTTCGGGCAGGTTCAACAAAGGATTGTATAACCTGCGTGAACCGGTAAGGGTAACCGATAAACCGGAATGCCATTCCTTGAACAGATCCATCTGCATTAATTCGGTCTTCATGAACTTAATAGGAACACCATTCTTTCTGATGGTTAATGCAAAAATGTTATCCTGGCTTACTTCATCTAAATAGTTCTGCCCGTAATCGAGGTCTTTTGAATACTTGGCCGCAATGTATGTCCGGGGATTCTTCTTGAACAAGTACAGGAAATCCCCTTCGTACTTAAATTGCTGGTCTTTTGTTCCATAGGCCAGGTACCCGTGTAAATACAATTTCTTGAACATTTTTTCATTGGTACCAAGGTCAAAGCGGAAGCGCGTGCCCTCCAGGGTGTTTGCGTAGAGCCAGTTGTACCAGGGTCCAATCTCAAATTTGCCAATATCAAGGTAACCCGTTGCCAGAAAGTTCACTGTTTTTACTGCCCGTTGAAAGGCCGGCAGTTTTAACAGTGTATCGATGGTTTGGTATAATTTCTTTTCAGTAGGGCTTAACTCTTCGTGGCGGTTTTGTACCCAAAAAGAATCGGGCGCATTGTTGGCCTGAGGCGGAAAAATGGTTTCTTCAATGAGCTTGTTTTTGGCCAGCTCATGGGTTACCGACGTATCATTAACAACAATGTTTTTATAGGTGGTGGTTTTTCTGCCAATGGCCGATAACACTTTTTCTTTTTCACCGGAAAGCAGGGAAAGATCAACCACAAATTTATCTCTGGTAAGGAACCAGGTGCTGTCGTTGAGCATACTGAATTCCTGGATCAAACTAAGCCGGTTTACGTAGTTCAGGTTAGCATCTTTACCCAGGCGAAGGTTCATTTTTTGAACGGCAAAGGTGGTATCATGTACCCAGCAATCACCTTCAAATGTGTTTTGTCCTTTGTGTTTGGGAATAAAGAAAAAGTGAATAAGCCGACGGCCGTTTACAAATTGCGAGTCCAGCACTTTGTAATTATAGAACGCATCGCCGTTATCGCTGATGGGACTTACAAACTGTTTGTCGAATACGGGTATGAAGTTGGCGTAAAAGTTTACGTTTTGGTCAATACCGCCCAATAATTTCGAAACACTTTCATTGTTCACCCCCATGGTTTTGGTGCCTCTAAACACTTCACGGCGGCGCAGGGGCGTCTTTTGGAAGTAGTAATCAGAAATGGCTTCTGTAATATACACCGGTAAATAGGGAACCCCTTCCTCTGTGGTATCGATGTTATTCAGCACAAAATTAAACTTCCTGATGAAGGGCAGGTTCTCCCATTTTTCTCTTTTGATGTTCTTGAGGTCTACTTCCAGTTTGTTATACAGTTCATAGGAGAAATTGTGAAAGCGGTAACGGTCGTTCTGCGGTTTGTGTTTCACAATACGTTTCCACATCAGCAGGCCCCGATCAATTTTCTTTTTAACCACCACTGCAGCAAAATTGCCACGTTCCATCAGGACGCTGATGTCTAAAACATTGTTTTTAGCACGGGACAATAAAAAGCTATCGAATGGTAGTTTAAAATCCTGATAGCCTACATAAGAAATGATGAGGGTGTCAGAAGGCCATTCGTTAAAATGAAAGATGAATGATCCTGCCGAATCGCTGAGTTTGCCGGTCTTTTGTTTCTGGAACTGCATAGAGGCAAAAGGGATACGTTCGTCGCTATGAGCATCTTTTACAATTCCTTTCAGTATCCTGGTTTGGGCTATTGTGCTTTGGGTCAACAGAATCAGCAACAGGATTTTAAGCGGTCTAATAGGCATTCTTATAAGGTCGGTTTGATTTCACCGCCAAAAATACAATAACAGACAGAAAAGCATATTGTTAAAAAAGATAAAAAGGGCTATCACATCGGTAAAACCCGAATTATTTCGGTGAATACATGGTAGAAGATTGCATAATTATCGTGAAAATACCATTAATAATGTTGTGGCAACACTGTATATGATACATACAGTTGTTAGTATATGAGGTAAAAGGAAAGGCAGTGAGTAATGGTGAACAGGCAATCGGCAGTAGGGAGGAGGCAAAGGGCAGAGGGCAAAAGGCCCTCCTACGCTAAAGCTTGCGCCTCCGCTAAAGCTTCAGCGACACGCGGACGGCGGGCAAGGCAAGACAGCTGAAAGCTAAAAAGTGAAGCTGAAAGCAAATGCATACAGCCTCAAGCTGCAAGCTATAAGCCATAAGCAATACACCACCCAGCGATTCTCCTTCAGATCAGATGACAGTAGCTGCTCGCTACTGAGCCGATGGCCAGCAACCAAGAACCAAAGAACTAAAAACTAAAGAACTAAAAAACTCAATAACTATCAAATCTAATAACCCTGAATTCGGGCTTTATATCCGAAGCTTTGAACTTTCAACTTAAAGCTAAAAAACTGCTTTTATTTTTAAAAAGTTTGGAAATCTAAAAAACACGCACTTACTTTGTTTTACAAAGTGCTTTTTATGGATAGCCAACATCCCCCGCTGGAAACCCTGCAGGACATTAAACGAATGATGGAACGGTCGTCGCGCTTCATATCCCTGAGTGGATGGAGCGGGATCAGCGCCGGCGTATGCGCCCTGGTGGGAGCTGTGGTCGCACAGCTGCGTATTAACAGCTATTTGCTGGGGTTGCGGAGTGACTATACTTCTGAAAGTTATTACCGCGGTGAAACTTACACCTTAAGCGGCAGCGGTTATGATCTGTACCGCGACCTGTTATTGATTGCCGGTATAACATTCCTGGCAGCCTTTATATCATCCTTTTTGTTCACCCGGGCGCGTAGCCGCCGTAATGGCACCTCCATGTGGGACCGTACCGTGCAGCGCCTGGCCTGGAACACCGTTTTGCCTATGATGGTAGGCGGGTTTGTTATATTACGTTTGCTGGAATCAGGATTCTATGGAATGGTGGCGCCCGTTTGTTTGATCTTTTACGGGCTCGCATTGGTGAACGCGTCGAAATATACCCTCGGCGAGATCCGGTATTTGGGGTATGGACAACTAATATTGGGTATTATTAATTTGTGGACAGGAGGTTGGGGTTTGTATTTTTGGGCCGCAGGTTTTGGCATACTGCATATTGTGTATGGAGCTATTATGTGGTGGAAGTATGAACGTCAGCCTGGACAATAATTTACAGCATGAAGAACCCGATTGAAAATCTTAATAAAATTTTTGATAGCCGCATTCGCATGGGGGTCATGAGTATCCTCGTTGTGAATGAGGAGGTGAGTTTTAATGACCTTAAACAAATGCTCGATGTAACCGATGGCAATCTGGCATCGCACATGGTAAACCTGGAAGAAAATGGATACATTAAAGTACATAAGGGATTTATTGGCCGCAAAACCAATACAACCTATTCTATTACCCGGGCAGGTGAAAAAGCATTCAAAGACCATATTGAGGCATTGGAAAATATGATCAAAGGCATGAAGTAAATTTTTTTTATCCTTTCACTTTGAAATACAAAGCACTTTTAATTTTATGAAGTACGCATTTTTAAAACAACTGTTATTAGCGATCGCTATCTGGTTTTGGGCTGTAATACTAAACACCATTTTAGGTACCATTTACCTGGTGGCAATCAATTTTGATACTGCGGGCAACCTGCTGGAATGTGGTATTTTTTACGGCGCCATTTTTTCCTTCCCGATTATGATAACCATTCTTATTATCATCATCACGTATACTGCGAATAATAAAAAGGGCGCCCGGTTATTCAATACGGTTTTTATAACCAGTATAGTGCTTACCGTAATTGCGTCTGTGCTTTTCTGGAAGTTGGTATATGTACGAGGAATAGTAATGGGGTTGGTATTGATGTGTATTACCATAGTATCAGGGATTATAAGCCTGATGACATTTTACAAACGCCTGGTACAATTGGGCGGCGATTTTAGAACCGCTTAAAAGTATAGCATGAAAATCAAAATGATCCTGCCGGCGCTTACAGAGGCCAAAAGCCCTTACTGGCGCCCGATTAAGTACTCCCTGTTTCCGCCACTGGGGCTAGCTACACTGGCGGCTTATTGCTCATCCGATGATGAAATTGATCTGCAGGATGAACATGTTGAGGAATTGCAGATCAACGATTCGCCCGACCTGGTAATAATACAGGTGTATATCACCAATGCTTTCCGGGCCTACAAACTGGCCGATCATTACCGCCAGCGGGGTGCGTATGTTTGCCTGGGAGGGTTGCATGTTTCTTCCCTGCCCGATGAAGCAACACCGCATGCCGACAGTATTTTTATTGGTCCGGGTGAAGATACCTTCCCGGAGTTCCTGAAAGATTTTCGCAATAAAACACCGCGCAAGGTATATGTGAATAGCAAGCGCACTATTGCAGATATTCCACCTATACGCCGTGACCTTATAAAACGCAGTCATTACCTGGTGCCAAATTCAATCGTGGTATCGAGAGGTTGTCCGCACCATTGTGATTTCTGTTATAAAGATGCTTTTTTCGAAGGCGGTAAATCCTTCTATACCCAACGGGTTGATGCTGCTCTTGCAGAAATAGACCGCCTGTCAGGTAAACACCTTTATTTTTTGGATGACCATTTATTAGGCAATCACAAATTTTCCAGTGCTTTATTCGAAGGCATGAAAGGGATGAACCGGGTATTTCAAGGCGCTTCTACCATCGATGCCATTTTACGCGGCAACCTGATAGAACAAGCCGCAAAAGCCGGTTTACGAAGTGTGTTCATTGGGTTTGAAACGCTCAGCAATGCTAATCTTGCACAAAGCAATAAGAAGCAGAACCTGGGAAAAGATTATCGCGCAGCCATCAAACGTTGCCATTCACTGGGCATTATGATCAACGGCAGCTTTGTATTTGGGCTGGATGATGATGATAAAGATGTATTCGACAGAACAGTTGACTGGGCGGTGGAAAATGCATTGACCACCTGCACCTTTCATATTCTTACTCCATACCCCGGTACTCGTTTGTACCAGTCAATGGAACAACAGGGTCGTTTGTTACATCGTAACTGGGATCTGTACGATACGCGCCAGGTAGTATATAAAACAGTTGGGTTAAGTGCCTCTGCACTGAAAGCTGGCTACGATCATGCATACCAATCATTCTATTCCTGGAAGAACATTTGCCGGGCCAGTATGCAGCACGATACGCTTAAACATCAGCTCAAACATTTTGCCTATGCCGGTGGCTGGAAGAAGTTTGAACCCTTATGGAATTTCATGATAAAAACAAAAGGGCTCAATAATATGCTGCCCCTGCTGGAAACTATTTTATCGAAAGTAAAACACAAAAACAATCAAACCTCAGTAAGCCCATTCCCGGCTATTGCATAAATAATCTACACTATGAACAAAGATCTTGTAAAAATAATTTTAGTAACAGCAGGTGCTGTTTTATTTAACCTGGTTTTCTGGAACGAAAAACTGGCCATCAATACTGTGCTGTTTGATGCGTTCTTACTGTCGGCCCTGTTTTTCCTGTACCCCACTGCCCGTAAGTCGGCCACGGTGAACTGGCTCCTGCTGGGACACCTGGTTAGTTTAATAATGGTAGTGGTGCACAATACCGACCTGAGTAAAATTGCTTTTGTGGTTACGCTGCTGCTGATAGCAGGCTTTGCCGAGTATACTCATCGCTCAGCCTGGTTTGCCGGTGGCTCCATGTTGATGAATTTGGTAATGGTAGTTGCCTCCTTTGTAGAATCCATTAAGATAAATAAAGGCAAGCCAGCCAAACGTAAAGGCGTAAGCCGTTTCATCCGGTTTGCGATCTTTCCGCTTATTCTGGTGATCATCTTCTTTTTAATTTACCGGGATGCGAATAACGCTTTTTCCGACATTGCAGGCCGTATAGGGGTGCAACTGGAAGTCTTCTTTGGTCACTTTTTCGATTTCTTCTCCTGGCAACGCTTGTTGTTTCTTTTATTAGGACTATTAATCACCGGTTCTATCTTACTGAAAAGCAAACTGGATTATTTCAGCACCCGTGAAACCCGAATGAACGATGGGTTGCAACGTTCCAGGAAATCACTGCTTCAGAAAAGAAAGGGTGGCTTTTTTCAGTTCGTTGAAATGATCATGGGTAAAATGGCCAGCGGTATGATGGCCCTGAAGAATGAGAACACTACAGGTATTATCAGCCTGGTATTATTGAATGTGTTGTTGCTGCTGGTGAACTGCGTTGACGTGAATTTTTTATGGTTGCATTTTCAATACAAACCTGGATTACCAGTATATAAGATGGTGCACGAAGGAACAGAACTGCTGATTGTTTCCATAGTACTGGCAATGGCAATATTATTGTTCTTCTTTAAAGGCAATCTAAATTTCTACAAACGGAACAGGTGGTTAAAGTATGGCGCCTATGCCTGGATCATACAGAACGCCATGCTGGTAAGTTCGGTTTTCCTGCGCGACTATTATTATATACTTAAACATGGCCTCGCATACAAACGGATTGGCGTACTGTTCTTTTTGTTAATGGTATTGATTGGCCTCATAACCGTATTCCTGAAGATCTGGAGCCGTAGAACAAACTATTTCTTATTCAGAGTGAATGCATGGGCGGGTATAGCTGTGCTGGTGCTGGCTACTACTATTCACTGGGATGAATTTATTGCCGGTTATAATCTGAAAAGAAAGAATACGGTTGACCTGGATGTATCGTTCCTGCTTTCCCTGTCAGACAAGGCCTTACCCTTGCTTGATACAAACATCGTAGCATTACAAAAACGCGAGAACGATGCAAGGCTCCAAAAACATAATTCGCAACCGGTCTGCGATACCTGTTTTATTGAAGAATTAAAGCAACGGGAAATACAATTTGTGCAAAAGCAAAAAGAGTTAACCTGGTTGTCGTGGAATTATGCCGATGCCTATACCAAAAAGTATTTTCGAAAAAAAGGATTGATAACCGCTATTAATTAAAGCTATGGTAACTCCTTTGTCTGTCGCAGTAAAAATATGGGCGAAAACAATTGCGATGTTGATAATTATTGGTTCAATGTGCGCACTATGTTTGGGAGTGGGCTGGGGCATTTTGTTTGTAGGATTAGCCCTTATTTTTGGATTCTTTATAACGTTGCCATTGTTAATAGGTATTTCACCCCTGGTAAAATGGTCGTCCCTGATACCCTATTCTAAACAGTCAAGAATGGGTTGGCTGATATTTTTTCTTTTCCTGTTTTACCTGTTGATTTTTATAGGGGCAGGGTTGTTATCAGTTGGTTATCATGATGGGTGTTTTGGGGATTTTATGACAAAAGATGGGGCCGTTTGTATGCTGAGCATAATTGTTGTGCAATTTATTGCGGTAAGAACAACCCGAAAATCATTATATAAATTATATGAACAGCTTTGATGTTCTCACGATTAAAAAAAATGTTATATGAAGTCACGTGAGGAGTTTTCTATCCGGGCAAGAGTAAGAAGCTTTCGGTTTGCATTGGAAGGTATTGCTGCTTTTTTTCAAAGTGAGCACAACGCCTGGTTACATTTTATGGCAACCATAGCGGTGTTTACCTTGGCCACCCTGGTAGGGGTTACCAAAACTGAATTGCTGTCGCTGGTATTTGCCATTGGTTTTGTTTGGGTGACTGAAATGTTCAATACCTGTATTGAACGCGTGATGGATTTTGTTTCGGATCAACGGCATAAGGACATAAAATTTATAAAAGACCTGGCGGCAGGTGCTGTATTAGTAGCAGCCATAACGGCCCTGGTTGTTGGGGCAGTTGTATTTATACCTAAATTATTTTAATGATGAAAGTGGCGCAAATGAAACTATTCAGTAAGCCTTATCGCTGGATGTTGTTTAAAACAACCAGTAACGAAATGGATCGCATGCTTACCCTGTCAATGGGTTTTAGCATTGCATTGGTGCTGGCGCGTATTACTTATACCGGCCAACTCACCTTTCTGTCGCTGATCTGGAATCTTTTCCTGGCCTGGTTGCCGTATATGGTATCAGGCTGGTTGCAAAAGCGCAACCTTGCGTATACCAATCCCATAAAGTTTGTAGTGGTAGCGTTTGTCTGGCTGTTGTTCATACCCAATTCTTTTTACATAATGACCGATCTGTTTCATTTGGGCGAACACCCCAATGTGCCCAATTGGTTCGATCTCACGATGATCATTTCTTTTGCCTGGGATGGCTTGTTGCTGGGTGTTTTATCGGTACGGCAAATGGAGAAAATGATGCAGCAGTTTTTGCCTGGCATGCGTGAAATATTTTTTATTTATCCCATTATGTGGTTGAATGCATTGGGAATATACATAGGACGCTACCCGCGGTTCAATAGCTGGGATATTGTAACCAACCCCATCGGGTTATCAACTTACCTGATAAGAATGACGATCCATCCCATTCAATATAAATATGCCTGGGGCATGGTGGCCTGTTTCTCGGTATTCATGACGCTGGTGTACCTCACTATAAAAAGAATGAGTAAAGCTATTCATTGATCCCGCCGCTATACCCTTCCAAAATAGCGGTTGGTTATCCACAAACGGCGCTGTGTTCCCACAGCGTCTTTATTGTAAGCATCTCTGAAACACATAAAAAAGCCTCGCGATTTTTGTCGCGAGGCTTTTTTATTATTTCTCTTTGCCCTTTGCCGTATTAAAAATCCACACCCATAGCAAAGTGCAGGTAGGGTTTGTCTTTGAAGAAGGTATTCATTTCCCAACCGGCATCGAGGCGAAGGAAGTAGCCCAGCAGCGTACTGCGCACGCCAAATCCATAACCACCAACAAACGGTCCAATACCGCCGGCTTTTATGAGTACCTGCGCCTGGCCATCTCCATACACCATTTGCGGGCGCGATAATTTATTATACTGGCCATTCCAGGCGCTGCCCAGGTCAATAAATTGAAGGACCTGGAAGTTGCGCAGGAAGGCATTGTTGATCGGTTTATTAAACAGGGTAGAAAATACCGGCAACCGGAATTCGCTGTTTATTACTATGTTGTTATTGCCATTGGCCACGTTTTGGGGGAAGCCACGCATATTAACTGCCAGTGACTGGAAGGCATAGTCGGGGTCCGCAGGTTTGGGATTCACGCTATACTTCGGGAACATCCAGCCATCTACACCACCCAGATAGTAAATGATCTTCTGGCTACCCCAGGAGAAATCACCTGAAGCCCGGCCAGCCCAAATGAAGTTGCGATAAATGGGATAGTAATAGCGGCCATCAAAACCAAAATTATAGGTATAACGTCCTGGTTTAACAGTGGTAACAGCTGAGGGTTTACTGATCTGTGCATCGATGTCCAGGTAAATTTTAAAACGCAACCCGTTATAGATGTTGGTAGCTTTTAAAATAGCATCATCATGAATATATTCCAGGCGGGATACCGCATAGGTTTGTTTGTTTACATCGGGCGTTTTTAAGGTAAAGGTATCACCCAGCTCACCGCGTACCACTACTTTGTCGGTACGGATACCGCCTGAAAACCGGAGGCTGCGCACTCTGTCGAACGGATATTTCACGACGCCCTGGTACAGGTTGGTGACTGATTTCCCTTCATAAGCTATTGAAGTACCGCCTATGTTCTGTATGTTGCCCAGTTCGGTACGGCGATAATAGATAAATGAATAATCGAAGCGTTTTTTGAGGTAATCAGCCCGGGCGTACCACTCACCACCGCCATCGAACAACGATTGATTGACCGGTACAAAAATGCTGCTATTGTTGTTGCCTACCATGGCCCCTGTTCCGGTACCGCCGATCAGTGGCAGTCGCATGGCGCCGGTAAAGCGGATGTCTTCAAACAGATCGAATATCGATGCTTTCAGCATACCATTGAACGCGCCACCGCTTTGCAACATGATTGGCAGGGCGCCCGTATAAGGCTGATAACGGCTAATAAGAACATCATTATTAAAACCACCGGAGAAATTATCTACTGAAAATTTCAGCTTATAATCGAACCGCTTGGCCTTTTTCAGAATTGACTCTTCTGGCTCTTTGGATGCAGCTGCTGCCTGTGCAGCCGGTACTGTCGGTGGCGTTACTGATGAGGGTGGCGGCTGGTTTTGCCAGCCCACGCTATCTTTTTTTGTGCTGTCTTTTTTCTCTTTTTCAAATCCGGTCTCAAAAATATCGCTGATCTTTTGTGGTTGCTGTTGCTGTGTGGGGTTTGGTTTGTTAAACGTAATAGCGGCGCCGCTTGCAGCCTGTTCGGCAATAATGGTCTTGCGCCGGTATTCGGTAGGCCTGACATTCAAATTGCGTTTCTTCAGCGAGGCATCATCTACCTTTAGCCGATATAAGAATTTCAGATTCCCCTGTTGTCTTACTTCACTGACCTGGCCATTGTACCCGGCGATCTTTGTTTCAATCAGGGCGCTTTGGTAGTTGGTTATAGGGAATGTGTATGCGGAGTCTTTTGTTACAGAAAAGGTGAATACTGAATCCGGTTCGGTTTTGCCCCAGGCTTTCAGGGTGGAGTCTATCTCCGTTTGATCTGGGTTACGCAACACCTGGTCGCCAACCAGTACCACGGTATCGAGGCCTGCCCGCTGCGTGCTGAAGAAGCCCGCAAAACGGTTGCTGATACCGGTTTCATCACTTACAAATGTAAAGTGATAGGTATTGTACTGCATGGGAAAACGGGCGTTCCCGTATTTCATCTTCGTTAACTGGGTAATTTGGCGGAATTCACTTTTGTTATAGTTGTCGGCCAGGAAAATATTATATCGTTGGCTGGCAACAGCGGTATCGCCTCCTTTGGTAGTGGCATCGGGCCTGTTAGAGGAGAAAATGATCCCGGTCTTATTGGGGAATGCTACAAAGCTGGCATCCAGATCGGCATAAGAATCATTGGTAAGCTGCTCGTAGGTATCCTTTTCAATATTATAAATGTATAGATCCGATTGCCCATTGCGAACAGCGCTAAATAACAGGGTATTGGAGTTCAGCATAAATTCCATGCTCTGGATCTGTTCAAAATGGGGAATATCCTGTTTTATCCGTTTAAAGTGGGCAACCATGTCGTACACGAACAGGTGTACCTTGCCTTCAGACCAGTAAACGCAGGCGAGGCGGGAACCTTTACCGTCCCAGGCCAACAGGGGATAGTTGGGGTTAACCTCATTTTCATTGGAGCGTACGCCAATGTTCAACAGCACTTTTCTTTCGGTCATATTCTCCCACAATACAACGCGGTACTTCCCTTTTATAAACTCCACCACGGCATAGGTCTGGCTGCGGGGGGAGGGGTTTTGCGTAAAATGTAAAAAGTCTTTATTGTGGGTTACTTCTTCAACAATGGCCACGGTGCCTTTGGGGATATCGCGCCGTCCGCGGAGGTCTTTTTCATACATCTCCGATCGCTCATTCATGAAATCCTTCAGCACTTCCTTGAACTTCTTTTTACAAATGCGTTGCGAGGCACTGTTAAGGTTGCGGTACACGCGCGACAGGTATAAAAAGTAGGTGACGTTCTCTTTTTTATATTTTTCAGCTATGTACTGCCAGAAGGCATGACCGGCCAGCAGGGGTTTTTCGTACGCTAACTGGTAAAAGTTCGTATAGTCGCCCGAAAGCAGGGCCAGTTTCAGTTCGTTATCGTAGGCGGGGCTCCAATCTTCGGCTACATAATCAACATACCCGTCAACCAGCCATTTGGGAAGGTCGAGCAATGCCTGGTTGGTGGCAAACTCCCCCAGGTCGTCACCGAAAAGAATATTATCAACCAGGATGCGGGCAATGCCCTGGCGTATTTGTTTACGTAAATTGGCATGGTCGCCATCGTAATAGATCACCACTTTGTTGTTCACCAGCTTGGTAATACCCCCGGCTGTTTGCCAGTCGAGGTTCAACCCAATGTTGGATTGTTGTAATTCATCAAAAGTATTATATATAACAATATTGGCGCGGCGTTGCAGGCCATACTCTACAAACTGTTCCAAAGCGGGCAATTCGGTTTCAGCCACCTGAGCTACGTAATTGGCAATAGGCTGACCATTTTCGTAGAAATAAGTATTGAAATTGGTGCTTTGATAGTACTGCCATTTAAATTTACGGTACTGAACCCGGTTCTTTCCAAATTCCACAGTATTCACCTGGGCGAATAGTACGGTTGGCAGCAACAAGGCAAGTAACAAGGGAAAGGAAGAAATAACTTTTGTCTTTGGCTGAATCTGTTGAAATTGCATAGCCTGTCTTTAAATGTTTTTAAAGTTATAACAATCCATAATACCGCGAAAATCAATTATAATAGGTACGAATATGCTTACAGCGACGTCGTTTACATTTAACCCTCTTCAGGAAAATACGTATGTGGTGCATAACGAAACGGGGGAATGCTGCATTATTGACCCCGGCTGTTATTTCGGCAATGAACGTAATGAGTTGAAAGAATACATACAAACTTCCGGCCTGACGCCTAAATATTTGTTAAATACCCATTGCCATCTGGACCACGTATTCGGAAACAAATTCATTCATGACACCTGGGGATTAACCCTTCACCTCCACGAAAAAGAAATACCCGTACTTGACCAGGGTCCGGCATTTGGATTGTCCTGGGGCTTGCCTTTCGATAATTACAAAGGCGACCTTATCTTTTTACGCGAAGGAGATACCATACCGTTGGGTAATGATGCATTCCGGGTGCTTTTTACACCTGGTCATTCGCCTGGACATATTGCTTTTTATTGTCAGGCGCAGCAGTTTGTTTTGGGTGGCGATGTGTTATTCCTGGAGGGCATTGGCCGTACCGACCTGCCCGGCGGAAATTTTGATACGCTCATAGCCAGCATTCGTAACCAGTTATTTATTTTACCAGAAGATACCGTGGTTTTTCCGGGCCATGGCCCACAGACTACAATCGGGTATGAGAAAAAACACAACCCATTTCTTAAATGAACCTGTAGATCAGCTTTCCCACATAGGGCAATTTGCTGAATTCCTTACGTTCAACCCGCAAAATAAATACTAGGTAACCAACCGTAAACAACGTGGCCAGGGAAAGGCTTATCCATTCTTTGGGCCACCAGCCGGTTACGGTATGGTGAACAAGATATAAAGCGTACACGATCACCATATAGGCGCACAACTTTTTGGTAGCATAGGGGATGGGGTATCTTTTTTGTCCCCATATGTACGAAACGACCATCATGCTGCCATAGCAGAAGAAGGTTGCCCAGGCGCAGGCCAAAAAGCTGAACCGGGGAATAAAGGCGGCATTAATTACTAACGTAATAATGGCCCCTATCAGCGTGATCCAGGCGCCGGCCGAGGTTTTTTGTGATAATTTATACCAGATACTGAGGTTGTAATAGATACCCAGGAACATATTCGCAAATAGCAGAATGGGCACCACTGTAAGCCCTTTCCACATGGCTTCGTTCTGAATAAAATTTTTCCATACATCCAGGTACAGCGCCACCACCAGGAACATAAGGGTTATGGTGATCACAAAGAATTTCATTACCCGGGCATATGTTTTTGGGGCGTCCTCAGAAAGGGATTGTTTAAAGAAAAATGGTTCGGCTCCCATGCGAAACGCCTGAATGAACAGGGTAATAAGAATGGAGAGCTTATAACAGGCGCTATAAGTACCCACCTCAAAACGGGCGGCCTGTATTGATTGTACCGGCGCCCACCAACCCAGCATAATGCGGTCGAAGGTTTCATTGATCATACCGGCAAAACCAGCTATGGCCAGCGGCAATGCATACACCATTACTTCCTTCCACATGGGCAAATTGAACTTCCAGTCAAAATCGAACAGTTCTTTTCGTAATATGATCAGCTGGTAAAACGACTGTACTGCATTCGCCAGTAAGATATAGCCTACGCCAAAGTCTTTGTGGTAGAGCAATAACAGTGGACTGTTTTCATTTTTTTCAAGAATGCGGGGGCATACCGATAAAAAGAAATAGATAATGGCTATGTTTATGATAATACCGCTTACCCGTACAAAGGCAAACTTTACGGGACGGCCTTCATGTCTCAGTTTGGCAAAAGGCAGGGCCGATAAAGCATCAAATGCTATGATGAGCGCACTTATGGTAACATATTCCGGATGATCCTGAATAGAGATCAGGTGCGCAAACGGCACATTGAAGATCATCAACAGGGCGCACAAAGTGAATGTGCTTGCCATCAGAGAAATGGAAAGCGTACCGTAGATATCCTTCTTGTAGTCTTCTTTTTGAACATACCTGAAATAAGCCGTTTCTACCCCAAACAGAAAAAGGGTATTTAAAAAGGGAATGGCTGCATATACCAGGCTCATTTCTCCGAAACCGGCGCCACTTAATTTATAAGTCAGGTACGGAGTAAGCAGGTAATTCAGGAAACGGGCAAAAATACTACTGACCCCATACCACAATGTTTGCCCGGCTAATTTTTTAATACCGCTCAATGAAATTTATTTAAAGATTAATGGTCAAAATTAAGGGTTCAATCATAATAACGCCGCACCCGGGGGCCTGATTATACAGGATATAGGGCAGAAATAACAATTAGCATACAGGTGGCGCCCCGATTATGCGTATAAACATTGATTATCAGGCCCTCTTCAGGAAAGCCAGATTATAATCGGGGCGTTTCAGGGGGCCAGATTGTGCATATGTTTTTGCTTCGCTACTATTGCAATCTTTAACCGCCGATTGTATATTTAAGCTTCAAAATCCGATCCCGATGAAGATATCTTTACCATTAATGGTCCTTGTAACCGTTATAACAGTAAGCACTCCTGCATTTTCGCAATCCGGCGAAACAAAAGTTGAATTTCAAAAAGGCGATAAAGTAGCCGCTATCATTGAATTACCTTATACGGCCCGCGTAGTGGAAGACGCCGTCCAGGAATGGATGGAGAAAAAAGGGGGTAAAAGTGATCGCGTCAAAAGTTTTGATGTATATCGCAATACCCGCCTGGATAAAGATGAACCTGAAATTGTTGATGTGTATTACAAGGTAGACCGCAAGATGACGAAAGACCATGAAAACGCTGTAATCTACCTGCTCATTGGCCGTCCAGGCGAAAATGTAGGCGCCCGCACCGACGATGATCACTTTAAGATAGTTGAGTCAAAGGAACTGTTGAATAAAATGGCTCCTTACATCGATACCTATAATCTTGAAGTACAACTAAAATTACAGGAAGAGGTGGTGAAGAAATCAGAAAAGAAACTGCTGAATCTGAAAGATGATCAGTACGATCTGGAAAAGAAATTGAAGAACCTGCAAGATAAGATCGCTCAGAACAAGAATGATCAACAATTGCAAACTGACGATCTGACCCGTCAGAAAGAAGCGTTGAATGTCATCCAGAATAAAAAGGATACAAGCCAGGGTAAGTTAAGCAAGCAATAAGTTATTGGTTAAAAGAAGAAGCGTTTTTTGTAAATAGTTGTAAGTCCCGACGGTACCGTCGGGATTTTTTTATTTACCCGCCGAAGCCTTGGCGCAGGAGGGTTACTATGGTTGTGAAAACCTGGTATCGCTTATAAACGTAGAATCAGTAAGCGTTTTCAGAAATTCAACCAGGTAAAACTTTTCGGCATTGGTAAGCGGGATCTTGTTCTTTAGCAAGGGATCGAGTGTGGGACCATTTTGAACATCATTGCTGTAAAAGTCCAGCACACTGGTAATAGAAGAAAAGCGGCCATCGTGTTCATAAGGAAAAGTAACGGCCACATTGCGTAAGCTGGGTACTTTAAACTTCAGGGAGTCTGCCCGGTTATTGGTGATGCGCATTCTGCCATAATCCCGGATATACGGATCAACCGGTAACCCCACATTGCGAAAGCTATGATCGGTGAACAGGGGTTCAGAATGGCAACCGGTACATTTGGCCTGAAACAGCGTGTACCCGTTTTGCTCCGTTAAAGAAAAAGCCGCCATGCCCTGTTTTACTTTATCGTATTTTGAATTAGCCGATACCAGGGAAGTTACAAACTGGGTAATGGCATAGAGCATTCGCTGCGTATTGATGCTGTCATTGCCAAAGGCGGCTGTAAACATTTTTTTATATTCCTCATCCTGCTGCAGTTTACCAATCACATTGGTTACGGTTTCGGCCATTTCATTAGGCGCCGTCATGGGCGCCAGTGGCTGTACTTCGATATTGGTAATGCCGCCATCCCAATGCATCTCTTTGTTCCAGGCCATATTGAACAGACCCGGCGCATTACGAAGGGTGAACTGGTTATTAAAACCATGACTGAGGGGGTGATCGTAGGT
>NZ_JBJMLX010000037.1:0-17821 GCF_045805085.1 Niastella sp. | reverse complement strand
TATTCTGACTTGGCTCAGGAAACGCTCAAGAATCCCTATATGTTTGATTTTTTAGGTCTTACTAATGAAGTTCAGGAGCGTGAGTTGGAAAAAGCCTTTCTGTTATGGAATGATGAAAAAAGTATTACTGATTTAAAAGAAATACATTTTTACTATAGCTTGTTTGGGTTTAAAAAACTAGGTACAGAAAGCTATAATGAACACCTGATCTTAAAATTGGAAATACAGGAAACCTGGTATGGCTTTATTCTGATAAATCATAACGATCAACAACCCTTTATAAAAAAGCAATATCACCAACTTTTAAGTAAGAAAGATTCTCAACTCATAATTGAATTAATGATGACTAAAATAATGGATAGAATAGAGACGTGTATGTCCTGACCCCTATCATCGGTGCTCTACTCAGTCCTCAAACTCTTTACGGGATTAGCAATGGCCGCTTTTATAGATTGAAAACTGATTGTAAGTATGGCAATCAAAACGGCTACAATGCCGGCTAGCGGAAAGATCCACCAGCTTATGGTGATGCGGTATTGATAATCCTGCAGCCAGGTATGCATCACCCACCAGGCCAGTGGAAAGGCCACCAAACAGGATACTACAACCAGTTTCAGAAAATCTTTCGACAATAGGGTAGTGATATTGGCAATGGATGCACCCAGTACTTTTCTTACCCCAATTTCCTTTGTTCTTCGTTCTGTGGCATAAGAAGCCAGTGCAAATAAACCCAAACAGGAAATAAAGACGGCCAGCGCAGCAAACGTTCTGGAAAGCTTGCTGATCAGGTCTTCACTCATAAACATGCTTTTAAACTGATCATCTACAAATTCATAAGAGAAAGGATAAGCGGGGTTATATTGCTTCATGATCGTTTCCACTTTGGAAAGGGCTTTTTCAATGCTGGCTTGCGGTTTAAACCGTATATACATTTGGGATGCATCCCCAGGCTTACAACTATAAAATACTACAGGATCTGGCTTACTGTACATGTTGTCATATAAAAAATCATTCACCACACCAACCACCTGGCTGCTGAGCCCAGTGGTATCACCCTCATACCTTATTTTTTTACCAAGGGCGCTTCCCTTGCCCATCAGTTTTTCCATTGATTGGGTAATGACAACATTCAATGAATGGTTTACCACAGCAGTATCAGCTGCTGTAACATCTCTTCCTTCCAGTATTTTCATACCCGACGTTTCAAAGAAACCGGCGCTTATATTCCGTTGTGAGATCAATATTTGCGAAGAAGCTGGTTTTCCTTCCCAGGTAATGCTACTTGTATTGTTGCCGCCATATATGGTAATATAATCGCTCAGCGCTGCATTTTCAACCATGCCTGTGTTTAACAGGTCCTGCTTAATAGCAGCATAGTGTTGGCCTACAGTACCAACTACATCTGTTTGCAGCAGGTTATTTTTATCAAATCCAAGGTTCCTGCTTTTTACGTGCTGTATTTGTTGATAAATGATGATGGTGCTTATTATAAGAATGATAGATATGGCAAATTGAAAAATCACCAGTCCTTTCCTGATCATGTCGGCACTTCCTGCTTTGGTTTTTAACCCTTTTATTACGAATATCGGATTGAAATAAGACAGATAGAACGAAGGATAACTGCCAGCTAACAAACCGCAGATCAGTATAATGGCCAACAGGGCAAATACATGTGTAAAACGAGTGATGCCGAGATGCAGGTTTTTCTGCACCAATAAATTGAAAGCTGGCAGGGTAAGTGTCATGATCAGCATAGCAACTATGCCTGCGAGAAATGACATCAGCAGGGCTTCGCCCAAAAATTGAAAAACAAGATCCCTTTTACCGGAACCCAACACTTTTCTGATACCTACTTCTTTGGCTCTTTTTTCGCTTCTGGCGGTGGAGAGGTTCATGAAGTTGAAACAGGCTATTAGTAAAATTATGCCTGCAATGATGGAAAACAAGCGAACATATTCTATGCGGCCACCACCGGTTTGTACGCCATTCTCAAATTTATTATACAGCCGCCAGTCGTTCATGGAGAATAAAAAAGGCCGGGCTAAAGAAGCGGGAGCTCTTTTTTGTATGAAGTTGTATAATGTCTTATTTACAGACGAAGGTTGAACGCCGGGTTTCAGTTCAACATATGTACCCAATGAATTACTACTCCAGTCTTTCAGCCATTCACTTTCATTATAATAGATCTCAAAAGGGGCCACCCACTCAAATTGCAGGCTGGAATTATCAGGTATATCTTTCAAAACACCGCTCACTACATAATCCTGCTTATTGTTAAGTCTTACGGTTCTGCCAAGTACATTTTTATCATCGCCAAAATATTTTCTGGCTGCCGTTTCGGTAATAACTAAGGAATGAAGTTGTTTAAATGCCGTTGCTGCATTGCCCTGCAAAAAGGGAAGCGTGAACATGGAAAATAAAGAAGATTCTACATACCGGCCATACGAATACATCGATTTATTACCAATAGAGAGTAGGCGGCTCATATTACCTTGTGATACCCGACAGGTATTGGCGATGCCTGGGATTTCGGCCTGCATGGCTGGTCCTAATAAACCGGGTGTGCTGCCGAATGTAGCAGTATAGGCCTCGTATTTCTGGTTCTCCCGAACAAAATATAAGCGGTCTTTCTTTTTATTAAAGTTGTCAAAACTTAATTCGTTTTCTACCCATAAAAAGATCAGGGCAGCGCAGGCAATGCCTACCGACAGGCCAAATATGTTCAAAAAACTATAGGTCTTGTTCCGCCAAAAAAAACGGAGGGCTGTTTTTAAGAAGTTAATGAGCATGTTGGTGCCGCTTTCGCTTTAAACTTCCAGTAATATGCCAGGATAAATGCTGTTGATTTACAGCTTAATAGATACTCATTATCCTTGCAAGTGTTCAGTTTTGATACATTTACTGTACGTCTTCAACACAGCAGATGTTTTATTCCATGCTCGCCGCTACCAACTCAGCAACATCAAGCACCTTTACCGATTCTTCTTTCTCCTTCAATTTTACGCCATCGGTAAGCATGGTATTGCAAAACGGACAGGCCGATGCCACTATATTCGATTCTGTACTCAATGCTTCCTGTATGCGCTCCTGGTTTATGCGCAGGTTGCCTTTTTCTTCTTCCTTGAACATTTGCGCACCACCGGCCCCGCAACACAAACCTTTGGTACGGCAGCGTTTCATTTCAACCAGTTCTGCATCCAGCGCTTCCAGTACTTTGCGCGGCGCTTCGTAAATATCATTGGCGCGGCCCAGGTAACAGCTATCGTGGTAAGTGATGCGTTGCCCTTTAAAGACGCCGCCTTCTTTTAATTTTATTTTGCCTTCATCTATCAATTGCTGTAAAAAGGTAGTGTGGTGTATCACCTCATAGTTACCGCCCAGTTCGGGATATTCGTTTTTGAGGATGTTAAAGCAGTGGGGGCAGGCTGTTACTATTTTTTTGATGCCATAGTTATTCAGGGTTTGAATGTTCTGATAGGCCATCATCTGGAACATAAATTCATTACCGGCCCGGCGGGCAGGGTCACCGGTACAGCACTCTTCTTTACCCAACACGGCAAAATTGATCCCTACTTTGGTAAGAATGGTTGCAAAAGCTTTAGTGATCTTTTGAGCCCGTTGATCAAAACTTCCTGAACAGCCAACCCAGAATAAGATCTCCGGCGGAGTGCCGGCAGCAGTCATTTCAGCAACAGTTCGTATTTGCATGTAGTATACAGATTTACGTGCCTCAAATATAAGGTATAAGCCGGCTACTTCATACATATTGACCACCGGTGTATTTGCCCGGTCTTTTGCCGGCAGAACGGCTATTTTTGATATCTTCAATCAGAACAACTACATCAACCATGGGAAAAAATTTGCTACTACTGGCATCATTGGCATGCTTTACTATATCTCTGCAAGCTCAAAGAAGACCCGAAACTGAACCCATGCCGCCTAAAGTGGCGGCAAAACCGGCCGATAACAACAATGCCATCCGCCTGGCGCTCGACAGTAGTGTAACCACCTCTAATGCCATCACCATAAAAGGACAACGTGTGCCCTATACGGCAACAGCAGGTACTATTCCGGTGTGGGATGAAAACGGCAAGCCGCTCGCCGGAGTGTTTTATTCCTATTATGAAAGATCAGATGTAAAAGATCTAGCTGCCCGCCCGCTGGTAATTTCGTTCAATGGCGGTCCCGGTACCTCTTCGGTATGGATGGAGATCGGTTATACAGGACCGCGGATGTTAAAGATCGATGATGAAGGCTATCCCATTCAACCCTACGGATTGAGAGATAACCCGCATTCCATACTGGATGTGGCCGATATTGTATACGTTGATCCCGTGAATACCGGGTTTTCACGTCCGGCCGATAAAGACATCCCGCCCGCTACCTTTTTTGGGGTGAACGCCGATATTAAATACCTCGCCGGCTGGATCAGCACTTTTGTAAGCCGCTACAAACGCTGGGCTTCACCTAAATTCCTGATCGGTGAAAGTTATGGCACCACCCGCGTATCGGGCCTGGCGCTGGAATTACAGAACAATCAGTGGATGTACCTGAATGGAGTGATCCTGGTGTCGCCCACGGATCTGGGCATCGATCGCAATGGTCCGGTTGATGCGGCGCTAAGCCTGCCTTATTATGCGGCCACTGCCTGGTATCACAAAAAATTACCGGCCGATCTGCAAAGCAAAGACCTCACCGCCGTATTACCCGAAGTAGAAACTTTTACCATAAATGAACTGTTACCTGCACTGGCCAAAGGCGGTAGTTTAACGGATGCCGATAGAACCGCCATTGCCGCTAAAATGTCGCGTTATTCGGGTTTGTCGCAACAGTTTATTATACAGAACAACCTTGAAATACTTCCTTCGGCCTTCTGGAAAGAATTGTTACGGGATAAAGGCTATACCATTGGCCGGCTCGATAGCCGCTACCTGGGTATTGACCGGAAAGATGCGGGTATTACGCCCGATTACAATGCCGAGCTCAACTCCTGGTTGCATGCTTTTACGCCGGCTATCAATATGTACCTGCGCGATGAGCTGAAATATAAGACCGACTTAAAGTATTATATGTTTGGGCCTGTTTCTCCCTGGGACCGCACGAACGACCACACGGGGGAGAACCTTCGTCAGGCTATTGCGGAGAACCCGTTCCTGCATGTGTTGGTACAGAGTGGTTATTTTGATGGCGCCTGCGATTATTTTAACGCTAAATACAGTTTGTGGCAGATCGATGTTGCTGGTAAATTAAAAGGACGTCTGTCGTGGGAAGGATACCGCAGCGGCCATATGATGTATTTACGAAAAGAAGACCTGGCTACGGCCAACCAGCACCTGCGTGATTTTATTTTGAAAGCGATACCTGGGGACAAACCAGCGAGATATTAATAGTTGATAGTGTTGACAGGGTTGATAAAGTTGATAGCGTTAACCTGTTAACTTGTCAACCCGTTAACTTGTCAACTTACTTACAATGTTCTGAGAGCAACTTTTTTTTCAAATATGCGACTTCCCTGGATAAACCCTTCTTTTTTGCACCCCCAATAATAATATCACGTTCCGGATTGAGTTTTATGGTAGCATATTTATCGGACCATAACCCAATGCTCAGGATGATGGGCAGCAGGTCGATGCCTTTTTCGGTAAGACTGTAAACAAAGCGTTGTTTGTGCAGGTTGTCTTTTTCTTTTTTAATGATCTTTTCTTTTTCCAGCATGGCCAGCCTGTCGGCCAGTAAGTTGGTAGCAAAGCCTTCGGCAGAACCCAGGAACTCATTGTAATACCGTTTACCAAAGAACATAAGGTCGCGGATGATCAGCAGTGACCACTTATCGCCAAATATTTCAATGCCATAATTCAGGGGGCAGTCAGATCGCATAGCTTAATATTTTTAACCACTTGCAAATATAAAGTAGTTTGACGTATCTTTGACGCCGCTTGATTTTTTCAAGTAGTTAAAGTTATTATATGAAAAGAGTGGTAATTACCGGCATGGGCGCACTTACGCCTCTCGGCAACAATGTACAGGCTTATGTAAAAAATTTATGGGCGGGTACCAGCGGGGCTGCACCCATCACCCGTTTTAATGCAGATCGCTTTAGAACAAAGTTTGCCTGCGAGCTGAAAGAGTACGATGCCAAGACCCTGCTCGATAAAAAAGAAATAAAAAATACAGATCTGTTTACCCAATATGCCCTGGTGGCAGCCGATGAAGCCATTAAAGACTCCGGCCTTGATTTCAGCACCATGGACCCCTTTGATACGGGTGTTATCTGGGGCTCAGGACAGGGTGGTATGCAAACCTTTGAAGAACAGGTGAGCGAATATGTGGAGGGCGGCCGTAACCCCCGGTTCAACCCATACTTTGTGCCTAAATTGATTGCCAACATGGCTTCGGGCATGATCTCCATTAAATACCGCTTAATGGGCATTAACTATACTACAGTATCGGCTTGCGCCACTTCCAATACAGCTATCATGGATGCCCTGAATTATATCAGGCTGGGCAAAGCCAAAGTGATCATTACCGGCGGATCGGAAGCGCCCATAACAGAAGCCTCCATTGGTGGTTTTTGCGCCATGAAGGCCATGTCGGTGCGGAATGATGATCCGGCTACAGGTTCAAGGCCATTCGATGTGAACCGCGATGGATTTGTAATGGGCGAGGGTGCCGGCGCCCTGGTGTTGGAAGAGTATGAACATGCCCGTAAGCGTGGCGCGAAGATCTATGCGGAAGTGGCCGGTGCGGCCATGACGGCCGATGCCTGGCATATGACCGCTACCCATCCCGAAGGATTGGGCGCCTTTCATGGCATGCGATTGGCGTTAGAAGATGCGGGTTTAGCCTCGAACCAGGTAGATTATGTAAATATGCACGCAACATCTACGCCCGTAGGCGATATAAGCGAGATACATGCCATTACAAAAATGTTTGGCAATGACCTGGATTCTGTTCACCTGAGCGCTACCAAATCAATGACCGGCCATTTGCTGGGTGCTGCCGGGGCTATTGAAGCTATCGCCTCTATTGCTAGTATAAACGAAGGACTGATCCCACCCACTATCAATACCCAGGACCTTGATCCTGAATTACCGGCTGGCATACAGATCGTATTAAAAGAGCCATTGAAAAAGAAAGTGAATGTGGCAATGAGTAACACCTTTGGCTTCGGCGGACATAATGGGATTGTTGTTTTTAAGAAAATATAAGTTGTAACACACCTGCACACACTTGCTACTCTTTTCTATGGGTATTCCTAATCAAACGATTGCACAACTTTAGTTTTTCAAATCACACCTATGGAGTAATTTTCGGCCTTCTTTTATTAAAAAGCTGCGGCCTAACAATGAATTTTTTGCGTGTTCCTTATTTGAGTGACATCGATCAACATACGCCATTACGAGAGATCTCGCTGGTGTTGGATGCAGCGCCAAAGCAGCAACTCGGGTATGTGCCCTGGGCTGAATATCCTTATCACCCTGAAGTACATTTCTCCATAGCGCATAGCAGCGACGCGGTTTTCATAAAATACTTTGTAAAGGAAAAAGCCATCAGGGCCGTTAATTATACCCTGAACTCGCCCGTGTATAACGACAGTTGCGTGGAGTTTTTTATTGGCTTTAATGACGAACCTGCCTATTATAATTTTGAGTTCAATTGCATAGGCACACCGTTGATAGCCTATGGCGAAGATAGAACGAACCGCCAGCTGTTACCAACCGATATCAGTCAGCAAATAAAATACAAATCGGTTCTCACCAACGATCAAAACCAGGAATCCGTAGGGTGGGAGTTAACCTTATTGATACCCGTAACCGCGTTTTATTATCATCACATCCAATCCTTAAAAGGGCAGCATTGCGTGGCCAATTTTTATAAATGTGGCGATGAGTTGCCCGAACCGCATTTTGTAACCTGGTCGAACATTCAATGGCCGCAGCCTAACTTTCATTTACGCCAGTTTTTTGGCGCCCTCGAGTTTGAGTAGTATTAACACTTATTTTTCCCACAAGTATTGACAATCATCTTTATGTCTCTTATTTTTGCATGCGCTATCCCGGTAGTCCCATGTCCTATGGGCAAAAAAACTAATTTGGCTTAATACTTGCTTACCAACCCCCGATCTAAATTTCACGTATCTACCCTTTAGCTTAAAAAGTTGACTGGAATCCGTTATCCCCTGAGAACTTCTCTGAAACACTCATTAAAAAAAATTCCATGCGAAAACTTTTGCTATTAAGCATGTTTTGCCCAGTAGTCGTTCTGTCTCAACAACGTTTTCATGTAACCTTATCTGGCGGTTTATCGAATTACGCAGGCGATCTGCAAGACCACCGTTTTACCTTGCAACAATCGAATTTTGCTTTTGGCGCCGGTATTAAGTACGACATAACACCCAATGTTGCGGTGCGGCTGGCGTATAATCACGGCACTATTGAAGGCGATGATAAAAAAAGTAAAGACCCCTTATTACAGGCCCGTAACCTGAGCTTTATTTCAAGGATCAATGAAGGCAGCTTACTGGTAGAGTATACTCCACTGAATTTGGAGGATCATGCCATTTCTCCTTTTATTTTCGGCGGTGTGGCCGTTTTTCACTTCAACCCTTATTCCTATGACTCCAGTGGTAATAAAGTTTACCTGAAACCGCTGAGTACCGAAGGACAGGGAGTGGATCCTGACCGCAAACCTTATAATTTAACCCAGTTTGCCATTCCTGTTGGCGTTGGGGTAAAATTCAGGATAAATGAAAATACCGTACTGGCGTATGAGGTAAGCGCCCGCAAAACATTTACCGATTACCTGGATGATGTAAGCTCCACCTACTTTGACCAGGCTACCCTGGCCCAGGCGCGTGGACAAAAAGCTGTTGAAATGGCTTACCGGGGCAATGAATTGAAAAACGGCAACCCCACTTATCCGGATAATGGCAGTGTCCGTGGCGGACCAAAGTATAAAGACTGGTATTATTTTACCGGTTTTACGCTGTACATTGGAATAGGCGGCGGCAATGGCGGTGGTCCGTTTAGCCGCGGTTCCCATGGCGGAAGAAATCAGTTGGGATGCCCGAGGGTGCTGTAGTTGATAAGTTGACGGGTTGATAGAGTTGAAAAGCCTGTCAAGGGCAGGTGTGGCAAAGTCTGGAAGAAAGGGCGGAACGCTGCCTTCCAGGCTTTTTCATTTTAACTTGTTAACCTGTTAACTCTATCAACTTTATCAACCCTTTCAACCTTCTCCTTTATCCTCTTACCCTTCTTCTTTCTCGTCAACTGGTCAACTTGTTAACTCGTCAACCCGTCAACTTTTCAACTCTATCAACTACCTTTGCCTCATGTCATATCGTAATCAGCAACACTTTATTGATACATTGGAACAGGCAGGTGAATTGGTTCGTATCAAAACCTATGTAGACCCCAAATTAGAAATAGCAGAAATTACAGATAGGATTAGTAAAACTACGGGTGGTGGTAAAGCCCTGATGTTTGAAAATACCGGCTACGATTTTCCAGTTCTCATGAATGCCTATGGCAGCGAAAAGCGGATGTGTTTGGCGCTGGGCGTACAACACCTCGATGATGTGGCCCGGGACATTGAGAATTTGTTCCAGTTACTGGCATCGCCCAAAGAAAGCATCATTGATAAACTGAAAGTATTACCCAAATTATCGCAGTTTGCCTCCTGGATGCCTAAGGTAAAAAGCGGCAGAGGCGCCTGTCAGGAAGTGGTGATGGACAAACCCGATATTTCGAAATTGCCCGTGATAACCTGCTGGCCAAAAGATGGCGGTCCGTTTGTGACCTTGCCCATTATTCATACCAAAGATCCCAATACGCATACCCGCAATGTAGGTATGTATCGTATGCAGGTGTTTGGACCTACCTTAACCGGTATGCACTGGCATAAACATAAAGTAAGCGCCAAACACTTTAATGAATATAAAAAGCTGGGCAAGCGAATGCCGGTGGCAGTAGCGCTGGGCGGCGATCCGGCCTATGCTTATTCGGCAACTGCTCCATTGCCTGAAAATGTGGATGAATACATGCTCGCCGGTTTTCTGCGAAAGAAAAAAGTTGAGCTGGTAAAATGTATTACACAACCGGAAATAGAAGTCCCGGCCGATGCCGATTTTGTGATAGAAGGTTATGTTGATCCCAATGATGAAATGATCTGGGAAGGCCCATTCGGCGATCATACCGGGTATTATTCATTGCCCGACTGGTACCCGCGTTTTCATATCACCGCTATTACGCACAAGAAGGATGCGGTGTACCCCGCCACTATTGTAGGCATACCACCGCAGGAAGATGCCTGGCTGGGTAAAGCTACCGAACGTATTTTCCTGGCGCCCATAAAAATGACCATGGTGCCCGAAATTATTGATATGGATATGCCTATAGAAGGCGTTTTTCATAACCTGGTTATAACAAAGATCAAGAAGGAGTATGCCGGACAAGGCCAAAAAGTAATGAATGCCATGTGGGGCGCCGGTCAAATGATGTTTAACAAGATACTCGTACTGGCCGATGAAGGCGTTAAAATACAGGACTACGAAAAACTGGCGGAATATGTATTCGCCAATATGAACCCCGCTACCGATATCTATTTGTCAAATGGACCCATGGATGTGTTGGACCATAGTTGCAGCAAGCTGGGCTTTGGCGGCAAAATGTGTATTGACGGTACCCAAAAGTTCGATGAAGAAAGAGACGACTCATTTGAGTTCCCGATATTAAGCAGCCGGTTCGATAAAAAATTAATGCAGCAGCATTTCCCTGAAATAAAGGGCATCAATGACGCTCTGCCTGCGATCCACATTCCCTGCCTGGTAATTTCAGTGGAGAAGAACCGCAAAGGGCATATTCGTGAACTGCATCAGCAAATATGCAATACCGGGATGATAGAAGGCATAAAAATGATCCTGTATGTGGAGCATACGGTGAATGCCAATGACCTGCCGGTGGCATTGTGGCGTTTCTGTAATAACCTCGATCCCCGCAGGGATAGCATCCTGGTACAAGAACCTTCCCGCCAAATGCCTGGTAAAACCTGGGCCTGCATGGGGTTGGATGGTACTATTAAAACGGCAGCGTTGGACGATTTTCAGCGCGACTGGCCTAACATCATTGTAGCCGACGATAAAACCATCGCTTCCATTGATGCGAAATGGAATACGTTGGGTTTAGGTGCATTCATTCCATCACCTTCATTGAAATATAAAGATCAGATGTACGGGGAGGAAGCTGTAGTGAGTTAGTTTATTAATTCTTATCGGAATTGGATCGCTTTAATAGGCTGAACCCGCTTAATTATGATGGTGGGTATCAACAGAACTAAAAAGCAAATAACAAAGGTGGTGATGTTCACTGCGGCAATTTGCCACCATACAATATCAACGGCCGCCTGGGAAATATAGTAAGCATCTTCAGGTAATTTGATAAACCCGGTTTGTTGCTGCAGCCAGGCAATAAACAAACCGCAGATATTTCCCAGCAGCAAACCAAAGAAGGTAATAATGGCGCCATGATAGAGGAAGATCCCCCGTATGGTATAATTGCGGGCGCCCAGCGCCTTTAATAACCCGATCATGCGGGTACGTTCCAGCACCAGTATCAGCAAACAGGTAATTAAATTCAGGATGGCAATGCCGGTCATGATGGCCAGTACTATCAGGATGGTTTTATTCTGAAGGTTCAGCCAGTCGAATATATTGGGATAAATGTATTTAACAGTATTGCTTTGTAACCCCAGGGGAATGTCAGGCACAATGGCTTCACTCACTTCATCCATGCGATTGTAATCATGCAGGAAGATCTCATATCCACCAATCAGGTCGGGGTTCCAGTCGTTTAACCGTTGAATTAACTTCAGGTCGCCAATGGCGATCAGCTTATCATATTCTTCAATCCCGGTTTTAAAAATGCCGGACACTTTTAATTTACGGGTACGGGGTGCGGCGCCCGGTTGAATGAAATAAATGAGTACCTGGTCGTTCGTATCTAATTTTAACAAATTGGCTGTATAGGCGCTCAGCATAATTTCGTTACTGTAACCGCTATCGGTGAATTTCAGCCAATGTCCCCTTACCCTGAATTTTTCCAGGTTATCGAAATCATAATCTCTTTCAACGCCTTTGAACAGTACGCCCTCGATGGTTTCAGCTGTTTTAAGAATGGCATTTTTGGTGGCAAACGCCTGCACGGTTTTAATGGCGGGATATAATTTTTTGAGACCTTTTACTGAATCACTGCGATGAATGGGTGCTTCTTCGGCAATGGCAACCCGGGCTGAATAATAGCTTTGAATGCGAATATGCCCCCAGAAACTAAAAACCTTTTCACTGATGGTTTTTTGAAACCCGCTGGCAAACGTTAACGTCAGTATCATTACCGCAACGCTGATAACGGTGGCTCCAATTGACAACCGGATTACAAAACGGGAAAAAGATTTCTGTTGATTGAACGCTATTCGGCGTGCTATAAATGCGGCAATATTCAACCGGCATAATTTTAGTTGGTCAAAAGTAACACTATTAAAACCAGGTTCCAAGTTTCAAGCTTTTGACTTTCAGCTTTCTGCTTAGCGCTTTTTTCCTATTTTTAAAGGGTCGAAACACACAACATGAAAAATATTCTCATATTATTCGTATCAATTCTTATTTCCTTTGCGGGAAATGCGCAACTAACTGAAGGCGTAAACCTGCCCAACATCAAAACGGCTCAGTTATTCCCTTCCGGAAATCAGCTGGGTTATCCTGTACTGATGCTTAACAGTTCAGACAGGCTCGAACTGCATTTCGATGACCTGGATGGCAACGTTAAAAGTTACTCCTATACGTACCAGCTGTGCAATGCCGACTGGACGCCCGCTATGTTGAGCAGCTTTGATTTTATTAAAGGGTTTTCTTACCAGCGAATCAGTAACTATCGCATTTCATCTGTTGCATTTACCCGTTATACGCATTACACTGCTGTAGTGCCTGATAATAACTGTGCACCTTCCCGCTCGGGCAATTATATCCTGAAAGTATATTTGAATGGCGATACGTCAAAAGTGGCGTTTACCAAACGCTTTTTGGTTGTAGATAACCAGACATCCATATTCGCGCAAATACAACAACCATTTAACGGGGAAATATTCCGTAGCTGGCAAAAAATACCCTTCCAGGTTGCGCTGGGCGACCGGTTACAGGTAATGAATCACCTGCAACAGATAAAAGTGATGATCCTGCAAAACAACCGGTGGGACAATGCCCTCATTAATGTAAGACCTACTTTTTTCTCAGGCAAAAAGCTTGATTTCAATACCGAGGACCAGATCGTAATGCCGGGTGGTAAAGAATGGCGCTGGCTCGACCTGCGCAGCCTTCGCCTGCAAAGCGATCGTGTGGCAAAAGCTAATTATAATACCCGCAGTACTGAAATATTTGTAAAACCCGATGTTGACAGAAGCCAGCAGCGGTTTGTGTATTATAAAGATATCAACGGCATGTACACCGTTGAAACCACAGAAAGCCTTAATCCATACTGGCAAACCGATTATGCTATGGTACACTTCACCTATATTCCTCCCGAAAATGTACCGTTTGAAAACAAGGACCTTTTTTTGATCGGGGCGTTGAACAATTATAACCTCGACGACAGCGCTAAAATGGTTTTCAATAACGACACCCGGGTGTATGAAAAAACACTTTTCCTGAAACAGGGATACTATAACTATAATTATGTGACCATCGATCAGGGCGACACCAAAAGAGCGGCCAGCTATGAAAATACCGAAGGCAATTATTGGGATACCGAAAATGACTATATGATCCTGGTGTATTACCGTGCCTTGGCCGGACGTGCAGATGAACTGGTAGGTATTACGCATGTGAATTCATTGACCGGGCGCAAAGGAATTGGCGGACAACCATAGGTAATAGACAATAAGCATAGGCAAGCCTAAACAAATTTTATAAGATTTTTGCCCATTGCCAATTGCTTATTGTCAATTGATTTCCCTACATTTGCAGCCGGCAGGTCTTACACGACCAGCTCCCGCTGAACCCCCCCAGGGCCGGAAGGCAGCAAGGGTAGGTGGTTGTAGCGGTGCGATGTAAATCGCCTGCCTTTTTTTCTTTTTTTGGTGAATGCAAATTGCATATAACCCGACAGAACTGCACCAGCAGATTGAAGAAACTACCGCGAAAATACCAGCTCACTCACTCAGTTATTACAAGTAAGCCTAAAAACAACAGGAAGTTGTAAATTTGTATTTGCAATAAGCATTTTTAAATCTATAATAATCATGAAGTTTTTTATTGATACAGCGAATCTTGCCCAAATTAAAGAAGCCCACGACCTGGGTATCCTGGATGGCGTTACTACCAACCCCTCACTGATGGCCAAAGAAGGCGTTAAAGGAGAAGATGCAGTAATGAAACATTACCTCACCATTTGTGAACTGGTTGATGGTGGCGATATAAGTGCAGAAGTATTGTCTACTAAAGTAGATGAAATTATTGAAGAAGGTAAAAAGCTGGCAGCTATTCACCCCAGCATTGTGGTAAAAGTACCGATGATTAAAGATGGCGTGAAAGCATTGAAATGGTTCTCTGATAACGGTATTAAAACCAATTGTACATTGGTATTCTCAGCCGGTCAGGCAATTCTGGCTGCTAAAGCAGGCGCCAATTACGTTTCACCGTTCATTGGCCGTATCGACGATAGCAACTGGGATGGTGTTGAACTGATAAAACAAATTTCGCAGATCTATAAAATTCAGGGATATAAAACAGAGATCCTGGCAGCTTCTATCCGCAGCCCATTGCATATTGTAAAATGTGCTGAAGCAGGTGCTGATGTGGTTACTTCACCGCTGGAACCAATCCTGGGCCTGTTGAAACATCCGTTAACTGATATCGGTCTGGCTAAATTCCTCGACGACGCTAAGAAAATGCAAGCTGAGTTGGCCACAGTTAAATAAAGAAGAGTAAAGCATTTATAAAGTAAAATGCCATCCTGACTTTAGCCGGGATGGCATTTTACTTTGTATGAAGCTTCTTACTTCTTACATCAGGTTCCTGTTACAAAACCCTTCGAATTTCTTTTATTCCTTCGGGAGGAAGGGGTGTTGAGTATTTCATCAACCGTTCGGAGCCGTTCATTATCTTCTACTTTCTTGATGTAGATGTCTATTTCCTTCCAGATAGTGCTATTATTTTTCAACACCGCTTTTACGGTCACTTTTTCGCCTTTGAAAGCGGTGTCAAGCACCAGACTGTTACCCACAAATTTTCCGGCAGTGGAAGTGAAATCGATCTCTTTATTGGTCAGGGGCAGCCAGTGGCCGTTCGATAGTTTGCCATCGACATTAATATAATTATGCACACCTTTTTTAAGGCTGTCGGTATACAGGTGAAAGAAAATACTGTCAACCTGTTGGGCCCGGCCAACCAAACTGGCGGATGTTACCAACAGCAATAAAAGAAGCTGCTTAACGGGTACGATGGTGATCTTTTTCAACATGCTATTTAGCGTATAATTTTCTTCAAAAATACAACGGTTTATTTATCGTATTATTTGACACTAACAATGCCCCGGGGTTATTTAGCCAGTCTATAAATTCCTGTTAAAGGCACAACGGGTTAATTGTCAACCGGGGCCAGGGTCAGCACTTCCTCATAATGCCGCACTACGGGGTCGTATCGTACCATCATTTCCTGGGCAATGAGCGGCACAACGGCAATATCGGCGGTATCGCCGGCAAATTCCCTGATGGCGTTCATATTGTCCCAATAGGTCACTACCAGGTATTCAATACCATCCGTAACTACCCGTTGCTGGATAGACGCATTTAAAAATCCTTTAATGGAAGACAGCTTTTTCAGCGTGTCGTTCTGCAAATGATGGAGATAATCTGCTGAACGCTCAGGTTTTACAACACCTGTCCAGTTTCTTGTAATCATAGCAAAGTGGGTTTGATTAGTTAGTATGCTAATGGCAAAACATTATCAACAATTCTTAGACCATTTGAGGTTTAGAAAGTTCACCCCGGTTGACCGGATTACTCACAACATATTAACATTTATAAACACAATTTCACAGGGTTGTTCCACAAAAGTGCACAACTTTTGAGTGCTATTAGCTGAAGCGGCACTATTTTGTATCTCTATTAGTTATATTTGTCGTTTCCTAAAAAAATAGATCAAGTGCGCTTAAAAAGCTTAGAAATCAAAGGGTTCAAGAGTTTTGCCGATAAAACCGTACTTCATTTCGATGAGGGTATTACGGGTGTTATTGGGCCAAACGGTTGTGGTAAGAGTAATATTATCGACAGTATCCGTTGGGTGATCGGGGAGCAGAAGATCAGTCACCTTCGTAGTGAAAACCTTGAAAGCCTGGTATTTAACGGGTCTAAAACCCGGTCGGCCAGTGGTTTGGCCGAGGTGAGCCTCACCTTCGAAAATACCCGGAACCTGCTGCCTACCGAATTCAGCACTATTACTGTAACCCGTAAATTCTACAAAAGCGGCGAAAGTGAATACCGTCTGAATGATGTTCAATGCCGCTTGCGCGATATCCAGAACCTGTTTATGGATACCGGGGTGAGCACCGACAGCTACGCCATCATTGAGTTAGGGATGGTTGACGAGATCATTAAAGATAAGGAGAACAGCCGCCGCCGCATGCTGGAGCAGGCCGCCGGGATCACCATCTATAAAACCCGCAAAAAAGAAGCTAAGCAAAAACTCGATGCCACCGAGCAGGATCTGGCCCGTATCGAGGACTTGTTGTTTGAAATAAACAACCAGTTGAAAACGCTGGAGAACCAGGCTAAAAAAGCTGAGAAATACTACGAAATAAAGAAAGAATACCGCGAACTGAGCATCGAGCTGGCAAAAGCCGCCCTCGAAGGTTTCAACCTCACGTATCGCGACCTCAATACGCAATCTGAGGTGGAAACCGATAAAAAGGTTCGCCTCGATGCCGCAATCGCCAATGAAGAAGCGTTGATTGAACAGGAAAAAGTAGGGTTTATTGAAAAAGAACGCGCCCTGCAAAGTATGCAGCACGAGTTCAACGACCTGTTGCAAACCCTGCGTACCAAGGAAAATGAAAAGAACCTGGCTTCTCAACGCCTCAACTTCCTGAAAGAGCGGGAGAACAGTCTGCAGGAATTTTTGAACAAGAGCGAAGGCACCTTGAAAGGCCTGGAAGAAAGCATTGAATTTACCCGCATCTCGGTAGAAGAAGAAAAGGGCAAACTGGAAGGACTGGAACAAATGGTGGAAGACCATAAGGACGCCGTTGAAAGCGCCCGCACCATCTTCGATGAAAAAAGAACCCATGTTGATCGCCTGCGTGCTGAAAACCTCAGCCTGCAACGCAATCAGTTCGATGCAGAAAAGAAGGTAGCGGTAGCCGATACCTCTATTCAGAACGTACAAAAAGCAATTAACCAGATAGAAGAAGAACGCGAAGCCCGCTACAGCCAGTTAAAACAACTGGAAGAAGAGAAAATGGTGAAGGAGCAGGAATTGGAGAAAAGGCAACGCGACCTGGTTCAATTACAGGATCACCAGGAAAGAACCAAAGAACAGATCTTACAGGCCCAGGGCCAACTGGAATCATTACGCCAGCAACTGGCCGAAGAAGGCAGAAAGCTGGATGCCAAAAAGAACGAGCGCGATCTGCTGAAAAGCCTGATCGACTCCATGGAAGGCTATCCTGAAAGCGTGAAGTTCCTCCATAACAATCCAGGCTGGAACCATACCGCGCCTATTTTATCAGACATCATCTACGTAAAAGAAGAGTTTCGCGCCGCCGTTGAAAACGTGCTG
>NZ_JBJMLX010000036.1:0-15120 GCF_045805085.1 Niastella sp. | reverse complement strand
TTATTCGATTCCTGTATTAACAGTTTCGTTTAAACACAACCTGGTCGTATTGGTATGTCATCCTTCTCACTAATGCCGCCATTGAAATAAATCACTGCTTCCGCAATTGCACACGGGTTCCACCGGATAAATCGTCTTGTATTATCCATCATCATACTTTGCATATGTCGCAATGATTGTATCATCAATTCGTATGTGGTTATTTAGATGTTGTTATTTATAAATTTCATAAGCAATTATAATTTATTTGTTTTACTCTTTACCGAACTCTAACGCCTGCACACACATGAAAATAGCATACTCATTCCTTTGGTCATAAGGGTTCCTTTTCGCTGTTATTTTATTAAACAGCCGATAAATAAAAAACCCCGCAATTCCTTGCGGGGCCTGTGTTATATCGAATTAGTTTGTTCAACCTATTCATCAGCGTAACACGCCCCGCAAACAGTAAAGTCACCTATCGGACTCCAGCCGTTCAGCGATTCAATATTTGATTGTTTGCGTAACATGTTTTTGTTGATTTGTTTATGCAAAGGTGTCAATAATTTTTCAATTACACCAAATATTTTGTGAAATTTTTTTGAAAATATTTTTTTGATCGCCTATAGCCCCGCTACTTTCTTCGGCTATACGTATCCATTAATTGAAGGCAACAAAGTGGTTGTCAGTAAGAAAGCTTATGCAGCAGCGTTAGATGTTACTGGGCTTGTACAGGTTGTTCTTGATGGCATAAATGATAATGCCGGCGGTGTTCTTCACTTCCATTTTTTCCATGATCTTTAACCGCAACCCTTCCACAGTGCGTACACTCAGGAATATTTTTTCGGCAATTTGTTTGCTGGTGAGGCCATTACAGATATCCGAAACAATATCAATTTCCCGTTCATTGAACTCGGGTTTCTGTTTTTGCTTGTATGGATTGAACTTGCTTTTGGCCACCATTTGGGCCAGCTTATTGGAGGTATGTCGGCAATAATAGGGCTGTTGCTGGTAAACCGATTTGATGGCTTCTATGATCTCGTTCTTATCGGCATTTTTTAAAAGATAACCGCGGGCCCCGGCTTCCAGCATATCGATAATCAGGTCCTCTTCGTCGAACATGGTTAGTGCAATAATGCCAACGTGGGGGTAATGCTCGGCAAGATGGCGGGTAGCGGCAGCCCCATCCATTACCGGCATTTTCACATCACTGATAACAATATCAGGCTCCTGTGATTTTACCAGTTCAATCAATTCTTTGCCATTGGCGGCTTCGGCCACCAATAAAATGTCTTGCTGTTTTTGCAACATTGCCCGCAACCCGTCGCGAAAAATCTCATGATCGTCAGCAATAGCAACTTTTATATTGCCATATGTTTTCATAATAACACCTGGTTCTGGTCAAAGAGGAATTTCAATTGTATATGTGGTGCCCTTACCAGGTTCAGAATGACAGGTAAGTTCACCGCCCATCACCTCGGTCCTACTCTGCAAGTTACGAAGTCCAAGGCCGGGATTGTCTTTTACTTTAGTAAAATAATCAAAACCTTTTCCATTATCTGCGGTCATGAGCAAAAGGCGGTTACCCTCGGTTATAATTTTGATGATCAGCAGGGATGCCTGGGCGTGTTTTATGGTATTGTGAAGAATTTCCTGAATGATGCGGTAGATATTGACCTCTTTGTATTGATTCAGGTGCATATCCTGCTCACATATAAATCTTATTTCTAATCCGCATACGTTACGGTTATTATCAATAAACTCGGTAATGGCCTTCTGCAGTCCCTTTCGCACCAGGGTATTAGGCATAAGGTTATTGGAAATTTCCCGCAGTTTGCGGATTATGCTATCCAGATGGGTGCTCGATTTACTGATTACGGCCTCATCGTCGGGATCGGTGGTATTGAGGCTGTTTATTTGAAGCTTTACGGCAGACAACAGAGGGCCCAGTTCATCGTGAAGGTCAGAGGCTATACGGCGGCGTTCTTTTTCCAATGTATCAATTTCGGCCTGTATCTTCTCCTTATGCAGTTTCAGGCTGCGGCGCTGATAGCGGATGATGGTGATAATGAAATATAGTAAAATTATACCCACTACCCCCACCACTATCAAAATAGACTGGTAAAGTTCTTTTTCCTGGGTACCCATATAGCTGCTACTGCATATAAAAGATTAACCAATAAGTTCGAATATACGCTTATTGCCCATAAACCACGCCGGAATTCCTTACTTACTTTAACGTTGAATAAAGATATGCTTGTTACTACTACAAGTATAAAGAATGAATAAAAAATTATCAGCCCAATACAGATCCAAAACTTCGGGTTTTTGAAAATGCTGATGCGCTCATTAACCACGGCTTTATTAAATGTACTTACGCTGAAAAAGATCAGTGCAAACGAATACAGGGTAAAGAAGTATACATTATGCTTTACAAATCCTGTCGATAAAAGGCCTTCCAACAGCCATATTACAAAAAAAACACTTGCTATAACTATAAATGTCGACTTCTTTCTGTTGAACAATCCCCAGTTATGAAAAAGCCATAGAAACAGGTAAAAGTCCAGGTAAGAAAAAATATTCTGTACTAAAATGAAGGCATCCGGATGCCCCTCTTGTGTCAGCCACCAGTTTAATATCTCTACGGTTAAAGCAACACTGCAATTAAAAAGGAAGGGATAGTAAGACGGATCTATCCTTCGAAATCTTACTATCCCGATTATTACAGCAAAACCGATGCTTAAACTTAAAATAAAACGTACGGTACTATCCATTGTACGAATGAATCTCGGTCATTGAATTAGGGTAATGTTTCCTGCTTATTAAGGCTGAATATCACATGGAGGACTGCATTGGCCATATTCCAAACCACCATCATCACTGGTTGCCTGGGCGCCCATTGTACTACCTCGTTTGCCTTTTAAGTAAACATTCTTGCCATTTTTATCCACGCCAACGATCATTATGCGCAAGGCTCTCTTCTTCTCGCCACCGGGCTTAATTCCATAATAAAATTTAAATCCGGCAACAGTGCTGTCCTTTAAATAGTCAACTATCGAAGCCCTGTTGAAGACCTCATAATTTGGGATCATAATATCCGGAAGTCTTTGATCAATGGTATCACGGGCCTGGTCAAAGTTCTTTTTATAAATATCGATGCTCATAACAGGAATGAAATGATCTTTTTTACCAAGCTCCGATGTGTCTTTCGGGTTCTTGATACAAACTTCATCTTTTCCGGGTTGAGGGCCGCCTCCACAGGAGCTGATCAACGTGGCTCCCATAAAGAATAATAGTACAAAAGGGTAAGTCAGATAAGACTTCATGTTAGTTGCCATAAAAATAATTTAGGTTAAACGGGCGCTAAAGATATTTGTAAATACCTGCCACAAAATCCGTAGAACTACCTAATTTATATACAGCTACTACTTGTTACTTTTGGTACTTTAACGCTTGCTCCTCAAGGCGATATAAAGGAACTTTGGATCAACCAGGTAACCCGTTCCCGAGTCACAGGTGAAAGTTTAGGCCCAATCGAACTTTTATAACTTTTAATTTTAATTCCATGAGACAGCAACACTCCTCCATTAGCAAATCAGACTCTGTTTCGCCAAACGAAACTGCCCACACCCTCGTTCAACCTATTATGGCCGACTCAGCAGAAGTAATGGATTATTATTACAGGGAAAAGATCCGGGAACTGCAACAATCCCTTGCCCAACTTAACTTACTGGACAATGCCCCCGAAATTGCCGGTTTGTGTAAAGAGATAATTCGTACTAAAGAAGTACTACAAAGGTTCATGATAAAAAAAGAAGGCGGGAGCTCTGTTAATTTCTTAATCAAATAACCTTCCCTGGGCGCCCGGCCGTCTGAAGGTGGTCGTATCCAGATCAAGCTCTTCAGCGTTCATTCCATACAGTTTACCGTATTTGCGATATTGCTGGGAAATGATCTCGGCAATATCGCCTTCCCCACGCATCCTAACACCAAACCTGGTATCATTTACCTGACCGCCATGGCTTTGTTCTATCATATGCCATACTTTATCGGCCCGGTCGGGAAAGTTTTTATACAGCCAGTCATGAAACAATAATTTAACCGATCCATTCAACCTTACAAATGTATATGCGGCAGAAGTGGCGCCATGCTCTTTTGCTGCCAACATAATGCGTTGCATCTCATGATCGTTCAACCCCGGTATCATGGGACCCATCATTACACCTACCGGAATTCCTTCCTCGCTCAACTCTCTTATCAGGCGTAAGCGTTGCATGGAGGTGGTGGTGCGTGGCTCCATTACCCGCCGCAGGTCTTCATTCAACGAGGTTATGGTAACCATCACCGAAGCCAGTTTCTTATTGGCCATTTCTTTCAAAATATCTTTGTCCCGCACCATACCGCCGTTTTTGCTGATGATGCCTACCGGCTGGTTAAATGAATTGCACACTTCCAGCAACGACCTGGTTAACCGGTACTTTTGTTCGGCCGGCTGGTAACAATCGGTATTCCCACTCAAACTAATAGGCACACCTTCCCATTTGGGGTTCATTAAAAATTTACGCAGGAGTTGCGGGGCATTCGTCTTTACAATGATCTTTCTTTCAAAATCAAGTCCCGCGCTATAACCCCAGTACTCATGTGCATTGCGGGCATAACAATATATACATCCATGTTCGCAACCCATGTAAGGATTCATGCTGTACCACATGCCTACATCGGGACTGGTAACTTTATTTACCAGGCTTTTGGCCTCCTGCTCCAGGTATTGGGTGGGTTCCTGCTTTTCGGTCCAGTCGTCAATGCCTTCTACATGTTCCTGCACATGCTGCTCCTTGAGAAAGCGGTTCTTTGTATTGATCTGGGCGCCCCGACCTTTTTTATAATTATCAGGCTCGTCCATCTTCCTCGGGGTAACCCGGTAACTGTCCTGCTTTGTTTCTTTCATATCATACCTTTTAATTTATCACATAGCCAAACTACTTCATAGATAAGGTTGCTAATGCAGTCCCGTACGACGCTCCCATCCCGATAAATCGGGACAGGAGGTGGTTCCCATTTTTTAATTTGAAAGCTTAAAACATTACCACTACAAGCATGACTATACAAATAACTCCCCTTGTTTTGTCGTAACGGGTAAATTCATAAATTCAAAACGTTGTGCTATTTGCCACGATCTATCGCCCAGGCGACGTTTCAGGAATAGCATATTATCTGCTATAAATGATCCGGTAAATTGCCGGTGCGAAAATTCAAGCCACCCTTTTTCATATTGCCAGGGCACCAGCCTGCGGCCGATGGCAATAAACGGTTCATCAATAAAATGTGGTTTGTGTTCATTATCCAGCTTCATCAGGCGCTGCGCTTCCTTTATTTCACGCACCAGGTTTTGAACCGGTATTTTGGTAGTAACATTTATAAAGATGGTATGCGATGGAAAACTTCCATAATCTTTCAGCGATACTTTAAATGGCTGAAAACCCATACCTATCACTTTCAGGCGGTTCACAATCCGTTCTTCCATCATCTCCAATTGGGTAAACCGTACCAGGGCAAGATGCGGCTTGCCAATAAGCGCAGCTGAATTCTTATACGTTTCGCTGAACTCATTTCTAACCTTCGCAATTTTATTACGCAACTCTTCATGCGGGTTCAACACCAACATGTATTCATTAATTCTGCAACCGGGTATAGACTGAATATTGATTTTCATAATTGATTTTTTAAGGATGAAATTATATGTCAGGCCACTTCACTGTAAGATTTATGGTTAGCGGGCAAAAAACGAAATACGTTTATGGTTTTAGCGGTAGCAAAGGGATGGTCACGCCCCAGCAAAACCAGTTCTGTGGCCATAAAATGCGCCCTGAAGGTTTTACGCGAATACACAGGCAGGGCATTATGGTAAACGGGTTCAGGTAATTCACAGGCCAGCGAAATATGCGGTATGCGGTCAATGACACTGCCGGCCATGGCAACTACATGATTGTCGAGCATTTTTAATTGGCCGGCCAGTTGTTGCAGGGGTTGCGGATTTTGAATACGCAGGTAAATGCTGTGCTGCGGAAAGCCACTATAGTTATTAAGTGTTACATCAAAACTATTGTGCTGACTGCAAATGCGTTGTATCCACCGGATCAGCGTTTCCTCCATGCCTTCGCCTGCATAAAAACCAGCCACCATTATATAAGGGAATGCTTTTGTCACATTTTCCACTCCATAATTCATAAAGAAGCGCTGCTTTTCTGCCATAATCTTTTCATACACAACGGCATCAGGATATATAACCAGTTTATATTCCCGGTGTCCGCTGCCATTCCAGGCAAATGGAGTGTTTTTTACTAACCCGGTATTCATAAATCATTTTTTATTGGATCAACAATTTAGCATAAATTTACTAAATAATTTAGTACATCAAAAATTAAATTATATGGAGGGGGAATTTTTTAACGAAACATCGTACCGGGGAACAAAAAAGTTCTCGCAACAGGATGTTAAAACAGCCGATGCCACTGGCTTTGGCGCTGCGGCCGATGATTACATGGAACGCGGTATTGACCTGAATGAACAACTGATCCGTAATAAACCTGCTACTTTTTTTATGCGTGTACGCGGCGACGCTATGACGGGCGCCGGCATTTATGATGGAGACACCATTATTGTCGATCGCAGTATAAAAGCCGAGAGTGGTAAAGTGGTAGTGGGCATATTAAATGGAGAAATGTTCATCCGTCGGCTCGAAAAAACATTTAATAAAGTACGGCTGTTGTCCGAAAACAAAAAGCATGCAACCATTGAGGTAGATGCATCGTGCGATTCACTGGGTATCTGGGGCGTTGTAACGTACGGTATCCATCAGGTTTAGATCTTTTTTGTACCAGGCGGTTGTGCTACTATTTGACCGTCGTTGTGTCACTCACTTGTACACCTTTATCGCTATTGAGCAGGTAACAACATAATTAAACCATTCCATTAAGCCATCCTATGTGTTTATTGAGCCGCTCCGGTTTGCGGGGCGGCTCCCAACCCAATAGCAAATAGTTTTTTATGAAAGCAATTGTTGACTGCAACAGCTTCTATTGTTCGGCCGAACGATTGTTCAGGCCCGATCTGCAACACAAACCGGTGGTAGTATTAAGCAACAACGATGGGTGCATTGTTTCCCGCAGCGATGAGGCCAAAGCCGCCGGCGTGGGGATGGCCGTTCCTTATTTTGAGGCAAAGCCGCTTATTCAACAACACAACATTTCTGTATTTTCTTCCAACTATAATTTATATGGCGATCTCAGCTGGCGGGTTATGGAAACCTTACGCATGTTATTAGGCGATGCCGCCAAAGTAGAAGTATACTCGGTTGATGAAGCATTTATGGACATGGGCGATGTGCCGGAAGAAAAGCTGTATGAAACAGCCATGAACATTCGCCAAACGGTTGAACAATGGACGGGCATTTCTGTATCCATAGGGGTGGCGCCTACCAAAACGCTGGCCAAGCTGGCTAACTATCTTGCCAAGAAAAACAAAGACGCTACGCAATGTGTGTATGTACTGGCCAACCGGCAGCAACAGGTAACTGCCATGCAACAAACACGGGTAGGTAATGTATGGGGTGTTGGCTGGGCTTATGCGCAAAAACTCATCAACCTGGGCATTACCAGTGCCTGGGAATTATGCACGATGTCTGAGGAATGGGCATATGCCAACCTGGGTGGCGTTACAGGCGCACGGCTTATCAGGGAACTAAACGGATTGCCATCGCGCGATATGGAAAAGCCGCTGGTAAACAAAAAAATGATCGCCACTACCCGCATGTTCGGTCAACCGGTAACTGATATCAATGATATTAAAGAAGCTATAGCTACCTATACATCCAGGGCAGCCGAAAAGTTACGGCGGCAGCACAGTGCTGCGCGGGTCATCAGTGTTTTTATTGTTCCGCGCGAACAGAACTATGAAGTAAGTTTTCGCCGGGGTGCTACGGTAAGCTCGCATGTTACTTTACCTGCCGCTACCAGCAGTACCAACGAGTTAATAAAACCTGCGGTACAATTGGTGGAGTCGTTATACGAACAGGGCAAGGTGTATAAAAAAGCCGGGGTTATGTTGGCCGGGCTGGAACCGGATGAAGCTATTCAGGGCAATTTATTTTTACCGGAGCCACAAAAGTATAACCGGCTTTTGATGAGCATGATGGATAATATCAACTTCAGCATGCGCGATGATGTGCTGAAATTTGCTGCCTCCGGGCTAACCCGTGACTGGAAGATGCGGCAGGAGTTACGCAGTAAACGCTATACTACCCGTTGGGAAGAATTGTATGAAGTAAGTTAGTGCTACTGGCACTTATTTTGTACATTTATTACAATGCCGATTAATAGAAAACAAAGCATTCTTTTTACCTTCTTTCAATAAAAAAGCCTTTTCTGGCCTTACTACCCTCTTACTATTCCCTTACTATTGTCTTACTATTCCCTTGCCTTTACTATGGTTTATCCATGGGTCATCTATGCTGTATCTACGGTGTATCTATGGAGTATCCATGGTGTATCTACCTTGTAGCTATGGCAATGCTAAGTGACTGCCACGGCCAATCTTAGTCAAAGAAGGTTATCTGCGTGCCTGCTGCCTGCCCTTCCGGTTCTATAAAATGTGGTTGAGCCAACTGCAAACCACAGGCGGCATTAAGTTTATCGGTGAGGTAAATGATCAGTTCTGGTGAATACAATTCATCTTCCATATGCACAAAGAAATACAGTTCCTCCAGGCCCTGTTCAATCCAGTTAATGATGCGTTCTATCCAGGCATCCAACCGGGTATAATCTGTTGGGTGCATACTATTGGCCACAAAACGTACAAATGCTTTTGGAATAGTCAGGTGCATATGGGCGCAATCCCTGCGGCCCGAGGTGTCAGTTATTACAGCGCCTTTCTTCAGCAAATACAACGTATTGAAAAATTCCTTTCGGATGGCTTCCTGTGCAAACCAGTCGGGATGACGCACTTCTAAAAAGAAGGTCACGTCGTTGGGTAACGCTTTTAAAAATGTATACAACTCATCTTTACGGGCGGGGCCAAACGAATCGCTCAGTTGTATAAACACAGGCCCCAGGTGTTCTTTAAATGCTTTTATGCCCTGCAAAAATTCAGCTATCATCCCTTCCTTGCCTCTTAAACCACCCTGATGCGTTACACCCTGGTATAACTTGGGACAAAAAGTAAAATCCCGGCCATTGGCTTTATCGGCCCATTTGGTGATGGCCGTTGGATCGTAAATTTTATAATGCGTGGCATTCAGTTCAATGCAATTATAATGTTGTACGTAGTTGCTCAAAAAATCTTTCTCCTTTGCTTTGGCCGGGTAAATTTTGCCAAGCCAGCCCGGCACGCCCCATTGCGGACATCCGATCCGGATGTTTACGGTGGGCTTTTTCACGCCGCCCAGGATCTTTTTATTACCGGCAGGTTCCGGCGGAAGTGTAAAATCCACCGTATCTAGTTCACTTACAGGCAGTTTTCCAAACTTCATAGAAAAACAAGTTACCTGAAATTTTCCATTTTTTACCCTTGTGAACTGGTCAACCCGTCAACTTTTCAACTTTTTAACCCATCTTTAAAATATTGCTATCCGCTGGTCGTCTACCCATGTATAATACATGAAGGAGACGCTTACGATAGCACCTGGCATGACGACTGACAGGAAACGCAATATAACGCAGGTCATTACCGACTATAGCAAACGCCTCATGGGCTTTATCCGCAAGCGGGTAAACAATGAAGCCGATGCTGAAGATATATTGCAGGATGTGTTTTACCAGTTTGTTGGTAACACGCAGCCTATTGAGCAAATGACTGCCTGGCTGTTTACGGTAGCCCGTAATAAAATAATCGACCGGCAAAGAAAAAAGAAACCTGAAGCCCTGGAAGACCTGTTTGGGGAAGAGGAAAATGAAGAAAGCGGGCTTAACTGGACTGAATTTTTATTTGATGCCAGCGATAACCCCGAGAAAGACTACCTGCGCACCCTCTTTTGGGAAGAGTTGAACAATGCGCTCAACGAATTGCCCGAGGAACAAAAGCAGGTGTTTATATTGAATGAACTGGAAGGAGTACCATTTAAAGAAATTGCCGAACGAACCGGCGAAACGGTGAACACCCTGCTTAGCCGCAAACGCTATGCAGTACTTCACCTGCGCAACCGGCTAAGTGTGTTGAAAGATGAATTATTAAATTATTAAACAACGTGTAACATGAAACGTAGATTCTGGTTTGGCAAAGCTGTAATGATCCTGGTATTCTGTACAGCTTTTGTCATGTTGTTCAGCTATATAGTAATGAGCTTGTGGAACGGCATATTGGCCGATGTACTGGGTGTAAAAATAATCACCTTCTGGCAGGCACTGGGTATACTGGTATTATCAAAAATATTATTCAGCGGCTTTGGTGGCTTTCACCATAAAAAAGAACATTTCAGGAACCGCTTCCGCCAAAGAATGCTGGACAAATGGGAAAAAATGACGCCCGAAGAAAAACAGCGATTCAAAGACGAATGGAAGACCCGTTGCAAAGGCGGCTGGCGTGGTGGTCCATTTAACGACCGCGATTTTCCCACCCATGAACCCGAAGCTGAGAACAAGTAAACCCGCTTTTTTAATAAAGCTTATAGGTAATGGAAGTGCTTGTATTTAAAACCAACCTGCGCTTTAAAAAGCAGATCAATGCGGTGACACCCCATATCAACAACCTGCAGGGTATTGCCCGCTGGAATGTTGACCTCGATGATACCGACAAAATACTTCGAATTGAATCCGTTGATCTTAGTCCCCGCTCTGTTGAAGCTACCTTACAACAGGCGGGTTATTTTTGTGAAGAACTGCAATAAGCTATTGGTATCTGCGCTCGAGATCGAACAGGATCTTTCTATCATCATCAGTTAAAGTTTTAATCAAAACAGTATCCTGCGGTACAAAATGTATTTTAAACGAGCGGATGGCCGCCAGGGTATCTTTCACATTATAGCCTATAATACGTAAAGCCTGTGTTGCATTAAAATAATCAGGCACCACCACGGCCGTAGTATCATACCACAATCCAAAACCACGTTGTGACAACGTCTGCCAGGGAAAGTAGTGGCTGGGATCATTTTTCCGGCCCGGTGCTATATCGGCATGACCAATAAAATTAGCCGTGGGAATTGAATAATGATTCTTTAGTGTATCCAGCAATTTTACCAAACTGGTGATCTGTGCCTCTGGGAAAGGTTCATTACCGTTATTATCCAGTTCAATGCCAATGCTGCTTGAATTGATGTCGGTAAAATTGCCCCACTTGCTTACCCCGGCCTGCCAGGCACGCAGGTAATCGTTCAACATGTGGTGTATGGTGCCATCCTTACAAATAACATAATGCGCGCTCACCTTGGTGCGTTCCAGGGTAAATGTTTTTAATGTTTGCTCGCAGGAGTTTTGCGCCGTATGGTGTATGATAACAAAATTGGGTTTACGCAAATCGAAGTTGGTGGTGCCAACTGTATAAGCCGGCATAATGGCCGAATCGAGCAGCAACTTATTGGGAAAAAACTTTAAGTTATTGGCTAACTGTTTTGCCTGCTTTTTATACACCCTGTTGGTTTTGGCATAAGGATTATGCGCACAACTGTAAGCCAGGGCCGAAATTACTATAACAAAAAACAAACTTCCTGCAAATACTCGCATAGTGAACGGTTTTTTATAACCTATGCAAAGTAGGGAAGATAAATGTTAAGCAAAAAAAATCCTCCCCGGTTAAGAGGAGGATCTTTATCTATCGATATATCTGCTTGTTATTTTGGAGAAGCACCACCTATTCCACCACCGCTGTCATTGGCACGTTTGTTCTCTTCTTCAGCGCCTGTTTTACGTTGACGGGCCGCTTTCACCTGGCTGTTACCAAACCGGTAAGTAAAGTTCAGTTTAAACTGACGGCTTTCAAAGTTACCGGCTGCCACAGTGTGCTGTCCGGCATAATTGCTGGTACCTTTCCATTTCAGGGTATGGAAGATATCACTTACCGATGCTTTGATATTACCCATTCCTTTTAATACGGTTTTCTGGAAACCGCCATCTACACTCCAGATATAACTGCTTTTAATAGTTCCCTGCCAAATGGATGGAGAAGTATAAAAACCGCTCATTTCACCTGTCCAGCCTTTGCCTAACTTAAATGTTTGTTGTGCAAAGAAGTTAACGGCATATACATCCAGGTTAATTTTTCTATCGGGACCATTATCAGCTTTGTACTTTGAATAATAGGCATTCAAATTACCAAAAATGCTATACCATCTGTACTGGAACGGATAGCTGATGTTCAGGCTCACGATATCCTGGGTGGCCAGGTTCTTCTGGGTAATGAATGCTTTCGATTTTTCTGTTACATCAACCAGTTGTGAGAAGATGTCTTTTACATGGCTATAATTCAGGGTAGTGTTTAACCGGTACTTATACGTATGGGTAATGCCCACGCTGTTAGTGTACTGCGGTCTTAACCCGGTATTACCTTTTCTGAACGTATACTCATCAATTTTAAATTCAAATGGATTCAGGTCCTGGTAATTAGGCCTGTCAATACGCCGGCTGAAGGTTAAACTATACTGGCTCATAGGCTTTTTGTTTAACGTAATGGCCGCACTGGGAAACAGGTTGGTGTAATCACGGGTAAAAGTAGAATCGTATGGAACATACTTAAACTGGTTGCCATCCCATGAGAAACCTTGTGACCTACCTGTTGCATGAGTATTTTCAACCCGCACACCTGCCTGTATCATAAAGCCTTTGAACTGCCTGTTATAGTTGATATAACCGGCACTGATATTCTCCTTATATAGGAAATTGTTACTACGCGAAGTATCATAATACCTTGTTTGCCTGTCGCCCGCATCAACATCATAGCGTTTAAAGTCATTATTACTTTCTACATATGAAACTTTACCACCCAATCCTAAACGGCCTTTTTTAAAGTTCTGTTCATAATCGGCCTTAAAACTGTATAGATCAATATCAGTAGGCGCATTCATAAAGTAGATGCGGCTATAGATCGCTTTGGTTTCGTCGGTTGGGTTGTAATAATCGTTGGGCTGATATTGGTCGCTTTTGTTACGATAAGCGCCATAATCCGCATCGAGGTTCAACTCATGGCCTGAAGAATCGGCGTACCGGTAGTTCAGGTTCCCATTGATGTTATTCTTCTTATTCTTACTGGTGTTATTCGCAATCAGTACACGGTCAACAACCTGGGTGGGCATATAAGAAATAGGCGTACGCGCGTAGTTATTGATGTCCTGATCGGTAAAAGAACCATTGGCCATTATACCGATGGTACTTCTCTTATTAAGAAAATAATCCATACCTGCTTTAAAGTTATGGCTCTTGTTCCCTACATTGATCTTGGTCCGGCCATTAAACAGGGTGTCATCTACCTCGCGGTGCAGGTTTATATTGGCTTCGTTGGGGTTGTCATTATAGTTATAGTTGCCAAATACGTTTACATACTTATTGCGGTTGTTGAGGGAGAAACCGGCATTGTATTTTGGCGTATAACCAATATTATAACCTGCATTTACACTTCCATTTGTACCATAGCTTTTGTTCTTCTTCAGCCTGATGTTAATGATACCGGCGTTCCCTGCAGCTTCATATTTGGCTGAAGGGTTGGTAATGATCTCTATAGCTTCAATAGAAGATGACTGAATGGTCTTAAGATAGTCAGACAGGTCTTTTCCGGTGAATGGAGTTGGGCGGCCATCTACAAACACCTGTACGCCGTTCTTGCCACTTACAGTCAGGTTATCGTCTTTATCAACCATAACGCCCGGCGATTTACGTAACAGGTCAAGGGCATCCTGACCTACTGAATTAATAGTTCCTTCTACATTTAAAATAGTTTTATCAGCCTTAACTTCTACCATAGGTTTACGGGCGGCTACTACTACCTCTTTCAGGTTACCGGCAGTTTTGGTTAATGTAACTTCAGGAACAGTTACATCCCCGGCGCCACTTACTTCAAATGTTGCAGAAGTTTTGGCAGTATGACCGGTAAAGGTAACCGCTACAAAATAGCTACCTGCATTGATACCGGTAAATGAGTACTGACCGGTGGCATTGGTAGCCGCCAGCTTAACCAGGGCTGAGTCTTTTAGTTTTTTAAGTGTTACTGTTGCTCCGGATAAAGCCTTTCCTTGATCATCCTTAACGTTACCCGTTATTTGCTGCGCCATGGTAACAGCGGCACATAACAAAGGCAACATTAGTAATACCAGCTTTTTCATGAATTAAATTATTTGAAGATTTAGTCGGCAAAAGTATCTGTGTGTTACAGTCATTTTACTTCGTATACACCAACGGTAAATAAATACTTTTAACGGTTATATTGTAACCCAATGAAGTATACTTTTTTTGATGTATTATTTCTATTTGATAAGTAGGGTAATAAATGTTTAGTCATTGAGTAACTAAAGCCGCTTACAATTGTTCGTATGCTTCATTGCGTACTATTACTTAATATGTTCAGTAGATAACTTTAGCGGTTCACCACAGTAATCTTTACTTTCACACGCATAAATCAGCAGTTCACACACATTGGTAACTACAACAAAAACCTTCCAGTTACTTTTGGCTTCTGGCTGATCGTACGCTGTTCTTTGTTTACTGAAAATGTTTTGACTCACCTTCAATAGGATGCGCAGGAGAATTGCTGGTAATGTATCCGTATTGCTGCAGGAGCCCCCGGAGTAAATATCCTTAGTTGGATACAGTCGTTCGCCGTGCATCATTTGCGAACGTACTTGTATGCTGTTGAAAAACCCAAAACCGGAAAATGAATGAGGCGCCTATCTGAACCACAAGCATCTGGAAAAATTATTACAGCATGGAGTGACTGGGCTGGTCACTCCCCTGCGCTCTCTTTTTCGTAAATCGTGAAAACGTGAAACGGCAAACGTGAAACGTGAAATGGCTCGCCACATTTGAGATTAATATCAGATCTTACACCTCCGAAAAATTCTTTGCCTTCTGCCTTCTGCCTTCTGCCTTCTGCCTTCTGCCTTCTGCCTTCTGCCTTCTGCCTTCTGCCTTCTGCCTTCTGCCTTCTGCCTTCTGCCTTCTGCCTTCT
>NZ_JBJMLX010000035.1:0-2788 GCF_045805085.1 Niastella sp. | reverse complement strand
CTTCTGCCTTCTGCCTTCTGCCTTCTGCCTTCTGCCTTCTGCCTTCTGCCTTCTGCCTTCTGCCCTACTTCACCGTAAGCATCCAGGTCTGTCTCGTAGTAAACCAGCCCTTCACTACATCCGCCGGAATATTTCTGTGTTCAATAAATCGTAAGGCGCTTAACTGGTCGTAGGCAACAATTTCCTTTGCAGCAATAGTAAATCCACAATCAGTAAAAAAAGTGTCGGCGGCTTCATAGCTGTCAAATTTCTTTTCTTCCACCTTATGCATGGCCAGGAATGCTTCCGCTGCCGGGTTTCTATGCGTGTGTTCGCGATCGCCCTTCTTTAAATAAATATCACCCGTGATCCAGCAGCCGCCACGTTTTGTTAGCATGGTATGAATATTAGCACATAACTGTCGCTTCTCCCCTTCATCCAGGTACATCAGCAACCCTTCATTTACAATTGCAACCGCACCGGGTGGGAACTGGTCAATGATCGCATGGAAAGCTGCTGCATCCAGTGCATTCAATGGCATCAGCCGATACATGCCTTTTTTTTCAAGGTGATGTTGCTCCTTTAATTTATCTACTACCTGTTGTTTGGTGGTGATAGCATCAGGCAGATCAGTATCAAAGTAAGTTATCTCATCCTGCATGCATAACTGCAAGCCCCGGAAAGAAAATCCCGAAGCGATCTCCAAAACATTTCTATACTTAAGTGGTGTTAACAGAGAGTCAATAGTACGATACCTGTTCTCAAAATGCAATAACCAGATAAAGTTCTCTTTAGAAAGTTTTTCCCTGAGCCTGGTGGTAAGCTGTTCAGCATCCCATAGTAAGGCCGCCGCCTCTGTAGCAAAAGGAATGGTAGTGATTGCCTTTGTCAAAAGCAATCCCCTTGCAGATGGACTGATAGCGTTGAAATCGATTGATCTCATGGTGAATGGTCAATGGTCAATGGTGAATAGCTCGCGATCTTTGAGATTAATAAACGACCTTGCATCGCCGGTACCTTTTTGCCGATTGCCGATTGCCGATTGCCGATTGCCGATTGCCGATTGCCGATTGCCGATTGCCGATTGCCGATTGCCTTCCCCCTTTAAGGGGCTGGGGGGTTAACACTCAGGCAAACTCAACGGTATATGCACCGCCAATCCCCCCTCCGCCGTTTCTTTATACTTATGACTCATATCAATAGCCGTATCCCACATAGTCTTAATAACCGCATCCAGCGATACTTTGGCAAAATCAGGTGTGCTTTGCAGCGCGAGTTGCGAAGCCGTTATTGCTTTTATAGCGCCCATGGTATTTCTTTCAATACAGGGGATCTGTACCAGTCCGCCAATGGGATCGCAGGTAAGTCCGAGGTGATGTTCCATGGCAATTTCACTCGCCATCATAGTTTGCCGCTGACTGCCACCCATTACTTCAGTTAATCCGGCCGCCGCCATGGCAGATGACACGCCGATCTCCGCCTGACAACCACCCATAGCTGCAGAAATGGTAGCGCCTTTTTTAAAGATGCTGCCAATTTCAGAAGCAGTCAACATAAACTGCATGATCTTGTCATCGTTATATCCATCGCAAAACACCACCAGGTAATGCAACACGGCTGGTATTACCCCGGCAGCGCCATTGGTAGGGGCGGTAACCACCCGGCCAAACGAGGCATTCTCTTCATTGATGGAAAGGGCAAAACAACTTACCCAATCAAGAATGTATTTGAAATCGCTGCCACCCGCGCGAATGGCCTCGATCCAGCTCTCGTAATCAGTATAGGTTCTGTCTTTTAAAAGCTTTTTATTGAGATCGGCCGCTCTGCGTTTTACCTGTAAACCGCCGGGCAACATACCCTGGCTATGGCAACCGCGAAACATACATTCCTTCATCACCTGCCAGATCTTCAAAATGCCTTTACGGGTTTCCTCATCAGTGCGCCAGCTGTTCTCATTTTCCGTCACTACTTCACTAATGCTTAAACCGGTTTTACGACACCAGTGCAACAGGTCGTCGGCCGTATCGATGGGGAAAGGCAGTTGCACTGAATCGGTAGAAGTGGTCTTTTCATTTTCCTGCTGTACAAACCCGCCGCCTACCGAGTAATAAGTAGCAGCCAGTTGTTCCCCATTATGCAGGGTAATCATGAACGTTAACGCGTTTGGATGGTAGGGTAATGATTCCGTGAACAGGAATTCTACATCGGTAGCGGGATCAAAATCAATTTCATGTTTGCCCTGCAGCAGCAATTTTTTGGTGGTGCGAATACGCTGCACTTTATTATCGAGGGCTTCTACATCGCAGGTTACCGGGTCTTCGCCACTCAAACCCATTAACACGGCCAGATCGGTACCATGGCCTTTACCGGTTTTGGCCAGTGAACCATATAACAATATCTGTAAGGATACTACCTGTAAAAGCTGGTGTTTTTGTTCGAGCGATTGCAAAAAAAGCTGGGCTGCACGCCAGGGGCCCAGGGTATGGGAACTGGATGGACCTACCCCGATCTTAAAGATATCAAATACGGAAATGGATTCGTGTGGCAAAGGGCTTTACATTTAGAGACAAATGTAAGGCAAAAGTTACCAGTTGTTAGTTTTTCCGTATAACTTCTTAATTATGAACTCTCAGCACTTTGCCGCGATGAGGCCTTTGCGCCCTTTGCCTTTTGCCCTCTGCCTAGTAGAAAGAACTCATCGTAATATCAAAAATGAGAATGGAATTTGCCGGAATGATCACCGTTCCGCTATTATCTTTTATATCTGTGCTGCCATAAGCCAGCGTGGGTGGAATATACAGCTTTATAT
>NZ_JBJMLX010000034.1:0-1906 GCF_045805085.1 Niastella sp. | reverse complement strand
TTTTGGCATCAAAGGATTTATCTGGTACCAGGGCGAAGCGAATGCACCGGACGCTTACAATTACCGCACCTTGTTTCCCATGCTTATCAAAGACTGGCGGCAACGCTGGCAGCAGGGCGATGTGCCGTTCCTGTTTGTGCAGTTAGCCAATTTTATGAAAACAAAACCACTCCCCGGTGAAAGTGATTGGGCCGAATTGCGCGAAGCGCAAGGGATGACCTTGTCGCTGCCCAACACGGGCATGGCCTGCATCATAGATATTGGGGAGGCCAATGATATACATCCAAAGAACAAACAGGAGGTAGGCCGCCGCCTGGCTTTAGTGGCCGATAAAGCGGTGTACAAACAGAACGTGATCGCATCCGGGCCGGTGTATAAAAATTTTCAGCGGCAGGGAAATCGCATCCGCATTAACTTTACCAACATAGGTGCAGGCTTGTCAACAAGAGAGGGGAAAGATGTGACCGGTTTCGCGATCGCAGGCAATGACCATACATTTTATTGGGCAAAAGCCACCATCGAGGGCGATCACGTGATCGTATATGCCGACAGGGTGCCGGAACCGGTAGCCGTGCGCTATGCCTGGGCCGACAATCCCGAATGTAACCTTTTCAATTCGGAAAAACTCCCTGCTATCCCTTTCAGAACGGATGCATGGATGCATAGACCCTGAGGGAATCGTGAATGGTGAATGGTGAATCGTGAATCGTGAATCGTGAATCGTGAATGGTGAATCGTGAATCGTGAATGGCTCGCGATTGTTGAGATTAATAATTACCTTGCGCCGCCGGAAATTGTTTGCCGTCTGCCGTCTGCCGTCTGCCGTCTGCCGATTAATATATCTTTCAGAGATCCATTTTATAAAGTATAGCATAATGTTCAAGACCTCCTGCCTGCCGCTGTTGATAACGCTCCTGCTCATAGCATCGGGCGCCGCAGCACAGAAAACGACCAACACCAGAATTCCTTTCGATTATAACTGGCGGTTTACCGAAACCGATCAGCCGGGCGCCGAACAACCGGCCTTTGACGACAGCCAATGGCGCCTGCTCGATGTGCCGCATGATTTCAGCATCGAACATCCTTTCGATTCAGCGTACAAAACCGGGCCGGGTGGGGGCTATTCCTATAGTGGCATTGGCTGGTACCGGAAGCATTTTAAAACAACACCAGACCTTTCCGGCAAAATGGTTTCGATCCTGTTCGATGGGGTGTATCGCAACAGTGAAGTATGGATCAACGGCCATTACCTGGGCATTCGTCCCTATGGCTATTCCTCATTTTATTACGACCTCACCCCGTATGTAAAACGGGTCGGCCAGGAAAATATCATCGCCGTAAAAGTAAACACCACCGAACAACCGAATTCAAGATGGTATACCGGCTCCGGCATTTACCGGCATGTGTGGCTGATGGCAACCAACAAACTGCATGTGGACCAGTGGGGTGTTTTTGCCCGCACCGTTGAAGCAGGTACTAACAAAGCCAGTATTCAAATGTCAATTGCCCTGAGCAACGATAGTGATGTTGAACAACCGTGCACCGTTATCACCCGATTTATCGGGGCCGGGGGCAAAGAAGCCGGCAGGGCCGAATCGGCTTTGAAAGCCGTGCGGGGCCAGTCGACCATTGAACAAAACATCCGTATTCCCAGCCCGGTATTATGGTCGGTTGAACAACCCAATTTATACCGGGTACAGGTAGAAGTGCGGAAAGCAGGTACGGTGGTTGATCAATATACCTTGCCCTTTGGCATAAGAACGGCGCAGTTTGACGCCAACAATGGCTTCTTGTTAAATGGTCGGCACGTGAAATTAAAGGGCGTGAACAACCACCACGACGGCGGGCCACTGGGCGCCGCGGTGTTCGACGCCACGTATAAACGCCGCCTGCAACTATTGAAAAG
>NZ_JBJMLX010000033.1:0-11316 GCF_045805085.1 Niastella sp. | reverse complement strand
TATCTCACAAGCCATGTCTTGTTCATAGTAAATTTTTACAAGCAAAGGTTTATCCCTCGGTTGATAAATCTGCTTTGCGGAAACTGCAAGCCATTATCGTCATTGATCTCAGGATCAATTGCATATTGTTTTACATTGTCGAGCGAGAACAGGTTGTAGGCATTTATATAGAACCGGGCCTTTTCCATCTTCACCAGTTTAATGAGTTTGGCGGGCAGTGAATACCCTAACTCCAGCGTACGTGCGCGTAAGTATTTTATATTGTGCGCCCAGAAAGTGGAAGCGTGGTTATAATTACTGTGCCCGCCATCGTTGAGACGCAGTGCCGGATATTTACCGGGAATCCATCCGCTTTTTGGATCGAAGGGATTTTCGCGGTGCCAGCGATCGAGGAAAATGGGATTCAGGTTACCGTCATTCTGAAATGGGATCCTTGTTTCCCAATTCTGAAACCAGGTATAACCGGCCGCGCCGGAGAAGTCGGCCCGGAAATCGAAGTTTTGATATTGCAACGTAATACTGATGCCGAAGTTGATATTGGGTGGGTTGTTGTCGCTGCCATACCCGATGGGCCGTTCATCGTAGTCATCGATCTTGTTATCGCCATTCACATCTTTATAAATAAGATCACCCGGCAACAGCGTTTTGTTGCCTTGTCCATCGATGTTCACGGGGTAATTGTTGATCTGCTCCTGCGAAGTGAACTGGCCAACAACATCGTATCCCCAGTTGATGCGGGTAAGGCGGTGCTCGCCTGAGTTACGGTATTGGTCCCACGAATTAAAGAAAACGGGTTTGTAGGATGCAAGGAATTTTGACCGGGAATACGACAGGTTGCCGCTTACACTAAAGCGCAATTTCTTATAGGAACCGTTATACGTTAATGCGCCTTCTTCGCCATACTGTGCATCGCTGTTGATGTTCTCATCGGGTAAGGAATAACCGATCTCTGAAGGCACCAGCACATCTGATTTCCGGCCACGCAAACCAGTGCGTTTACGATAGAAGTAATCGAAGGTTCCGCTCAACTTTCCATTCCATAAAGAAAAGTCGAACCCCACATCGGTCATCTTACTTCTCAGCCAGGAAATATTGGTGATGGGTACACCGCGGTCTCTCGATCCTACAACCGGCACCCCGCTTAAAATGGAAATACCCTGGTTGTAGTTGTACCCCTGCACATAGGAGAATGCCGGCAGATCGAGTTGCTTGCCATCATCACCGAGAATTCCATATGAACCGCGGATCTTAAAATCGGTTAACGGATTCCGGCTCCCCAACAATTTTTGCATAAAGGGTTCTTCCATGATCCGCCAGCCGGCAAACACCGAAGGGAAATAACCTACGCGATTATCAGGTGCAAACAAATACGAGGCATCGCGGCGGGCCGACATTTCCAGGAAATATTTGTTGTCGTAATTATAAGTAAGCCGGCCAATGTACCCTATTCGCGCTTCCTTATCGTCACTGTCTTCGTAGGTATCGGCCGTGTTGAAATAGATCAGGGTAAGCGCATTGGTGCTGGGTACCGAATGGATCCTGTTGCGCAGGCGCTGGTTCTTGATGCGCTCGTTCACCACCAGGGCGCCGATGGTATGCAAGCCGAAGGTGCGGCTGTAGTTGAGCTTAAGTTGTTGGGTAATATTGATCTGTTTTATCTGTTCCCGTTCACGGAAGGGGTTCGTACTGCCACCGGTTGGTTTATAAGTATCATCAACCGGGTTATAGGTATACGTGGTGTAAGTATACTCATGGTTATTATAATAGTAATCGGCTAAATAATATGAGTACACGCCACTGATTGTTAAACCCTTCACATAGGGCACTTCGTAATCTGCATTGAAATTGGTTTGCAGCACCCGCCAGTCGCTCTTGAATTTACCACTCCATTTGGTGTTCAGGTAGGCCCAATTGGTTTCATTGTGTTTAATGTCGTTCAGATAATTGGGATTATCATTGGCATAAGGTCGTTCCAGTGGCGTATTGCGCAGCACGGCAAAGCGGGCCAGCCAGTAATCATCGGCATAAGGCACGCCGGGATTGTCGCGCGTTTCAATCCGGCCATTGATGTTCACGCCTACTTTCAGCCGGTTGGCCAGTTTGGCGGTTACATTCGATTGGATATTGGTACGATTGAATTTATACTCGCGCCCCAATACGGAGTTCTGGTACAGGTGAGTGGCTGATAAATAATAGTTGATCTTGTCTGAGCCACCGGTAACATTCACATTCACCGAATGCTGGGGCGCATTCTTTTTTACGATAAAATCTTTCCAGTCAAAACTCTGGTAACCGCGTTCTGTACCAGCTTTGTATTTCTCCAGTTCATCCTGGGTTATAGTAGTGCTGCCATAGCGATTGATCTCCGCCTCGGCGCGGTAACGCATGTAATCGTAGGAATTGGTAAGCGCATCGGGGAACCGCATCCAGTTCTGGTAACCGGTATAGGCTTCCAGGTTAATGGTGTTGCGCGTGCCCAGTTTGCCGCGTTTGGTAGTGACGACAATAACGCCGTTTGCGGCCCGCACGCCATATACGGCGGCAGAAGCATCTTTCAGCACGGTGATGCTTTCAATATCGCTTGGCGCCAGGTTGTTGAACTGACCGGCATCCTGTTGAATGCCATCGATCACAAACAGGGCATCACCCATATTGCGCACCTGGAGGTTGGCGCTGGCGCCCGGGCGGCCATCCTGCATGCGGAAGGAAACGCCGGGTAATTTACCGGCCAGGCTGGTGCTCACCGTTGAACCGCCATGCACCATGCCAATGTCTTTATCGGTTACGGCGACAATAGCGCCGATAACGGATGCTTTTTTTGTAGTACCATAGCCTACTACTATCACTTCGCCCAGGTCCTGCCGCAGTTTTTGTAACAGGATGGCGAGATTCGCCTGGCTGTTGATCGGTGTTTCCTGGTTTATATAACCCACCGATGAAATGATGAGCACTGCCGATTCGCTGGATACTTTAATATTGAAGGAGCCATCGATGTTGGTGGTTACGGCATTCTTTGTGCCTTTCTCCAGCACGGTGGCATTGGCTACGGCCACCCCGGCGCTGTCTTTAATTTGTCCGGAAACGGTAAAGACCGGTTTGTTTTGCGCCCATCCGTTTATTGAAAGGAGAAAAATGACCAGGAAGGAAAGAAGGAGCCTGGCTTTTGGCGGAGGCAGTACATGCCTGTTGAATTTTTTCATAAAGCAATCAATTGTTGGTTAATAATGGCAGCTAAAGGATTTGCATCCTTTGTTTTGATTTCAACATGAAATAAAATCTTTAGCACCACAGCGCTTATTCCCTGCGTTTCAGAATTGATTCAATTTGTTACATGCTGTTTTTTTATGATCCATTCTTGCTTAAATTACTCTCCCGATGAACTGCTTACTACGAAACCGCTTGCTGCTATTGCTTGTGTTATGGCTGTACGTAAATACGGCCGGTGCGCAGCCTTATTACTTCAAACATTACCAGGTAGAGAATGGATTGTCGAACAATACGGTGTATTGCAGCATCCAGGATAATAAAGGCTTTTTATGGTTTGGCACCAAGGAGGGGTTGAACCGGTTCGATGGATATCGATTTAAATTATTCCGGTCAGACAATGAAGGAAAACAACTGCGGAAGGATTTTATCTTTTGTTTGTTTGCCGATGCAAAAGATAATTTGTGGGTGGGCACGCAAAACGGGTTGTATTTTTTTGATTATGCGAAAGAACGCCTGGTGCGTTTTATCGATACCCTGCCTGAGGTCAATGATATCCAGATGGACCGGCAAGGTCAATTATGGTTCCGCTCCAACGCCATGGTTTGCCGGTATAATTTTATGACCCGCCGCTTAACGACATTTCCGCCAGATAAAACCATCTATGCCACCGCGCTTTGTATGAGTGACTCGGGTGAAATGTGGCTCGGCTCTATGGATGGCCACCTGGTACGGTTCGACACAGCGACGCAAACTTTTAAAGGACCGGATGTGTTTGCTCATTCACCGCAAATGCCTACCTGTTTTATAAAAAAGATCTACCCCGCCGGGAAGGACGCGATCTTTGTGGGCACTACCTGCCAGGGCATCAAGCTGTATAACATTTCTACCAACAGTTATTCCGATCTGCTGATCTACAGCGCCGATAAAACCACCGTGTATGTGCGCGACATTTTGCAATACACCAATGATGAATACTGGTTTGCGACCGAGTCGGGCATTTTTATTTATAATCTCATCAGCCGCCGGTTCACTAATTTGAAGAAACAGTTTTCCGATCCCTATTCGTTGTCGGATAATGCGGTGTATACGTTGTGCAGAGACCGGGAAGGGGGCGTTTGGGCCGGTACTTATTTTGGCGGCGTGAATTATTATCCTAAGCCTTATACGCCCTTCACCAAGTATTTTCCCGACCGTACCAATCAAACCATCAGCGGCAGCGCCGTGCGGGAAATTTGTGATGACCCCGATGGTAATTTATGGATCGGTACGGAAGATGCTGGCCTGAACAAGCTCAACCCGCGCACCGGCACCTTTACACATTACAAACCTACGGGTACGCCCACCGGGATTGCGTATCACAATATTCATGGCCTGCTGGTGCTGGGGAATGAAGTATGGGTGGGCATGCTCGATCATGGGCTTGACATTATGAACCGGCAAACCGGTAAAGTGATAAAACATTATGGCAGCAATGTGCACGACAATGCCTTCCGCAATAATTTTATTGTGACCATGCTGCAAACCAGGCGTGGCGAGATCTATGTAGGCAGCGGCGGCGGCCTCTACCGCTACCGGAAAGCCACCAAAGATTTTGAATGGCTGCATGAAACACCCGATGGGGAATTTATCAGTTGTTTGCTGGAAGACCATGCGGGTATTATCTGGGCAGGCACGCATAACCAGGGGGTATTGTATTATGATCCGCTTACGAGGCATTGGGGGCGGCTGAAAAACAATCCAACTGATACCAATAGTTTACCCATCAACGATATCAATGCCGTGGGGGAGGATAGTTATCACAATGTATGGATAGCCACCGAAGGCGGCGGGCTTTGTAAACTGGACGCCGTGCGTCAACACATTACGCGTTACAACCTGCAAAATGGGTTGCCCAGTAATTTTGTGTTCAAGACCGTAGAAGACAATCACCGGCAACTATGGATCACCACTTCCAAAGGTCTGGTAAAACTGGACCCTGCCACGCAAGGCATGACCATCTATACCAAGGCCAATGGGTTGTTATACGATCAGTTCAATTACAACAGTGGGTTTAAGGACGCAAAGGGAACTTTGTATTTCGGTTCTATCAAGGGTATGATCTCTTTTCGCCCCGAAACATTTGTGGCCCCTTCGTTAACACCACCGGTGTATATAACCGGGTTCCAGGTGCATAATAAAGAACTGCAGATAGAAAAACAGTCGCCGCTGCAGCAATCCATTCTATATACCAACGTCCTCACCCTGCCGTATGATGAATCCTCTTTCAGTATTGACTTTGCCGCGTTGAGTTATTCCAGTCCGGAGATCACCGAATACAAATACAAAATGGAAGGGCTTGATAAAAACTGGACGTATTTATCAACCAACCGTAAAGTATATTTCACCAACCTGGCGCCGGGCAGGTATACTTTTCGTTTAGCTGCTGCCATCAATAACCACTGGAGCAAGGAGAAACAATTACAGCTCACCATTACCCCACCCTTCTGGAATACCTGGTGGGCCTGGCTGGTGTATGCAGCTATCGTGGTAGCCATAGCCTGGTCGTTCATTCAAAACTATCATAAGCGTTCGCAGGAAAAAAAGGAGAAGGAAATTTATGAGGCCAAGTTCGAGTTCTTTACCAATGTAGCGCATGAAATTAGAACACCGCTTACTTTAATTAAAGGCCCGGTGGAGAACCTGATGGAAAAAGTAGATGAGCTGCCGGCCATCAAAGATGACGTGACGATGATGGAAAGAAATACCAATCGCCTGATGACGCTGATCACCCAGATCCTCGACTTTCGACAAACAGAAGCAAAGGGGTTTAGCCTGGAGTTTACCAAAGTGAATATCACCAACCTGTTGCAGGAAGGGTATGCCAGTTTTCAACCACTGGCCAGAAAGCGCAACCTGCAATTCGCTCTCTTATTACCGGATGCACCGGTTGTTGCGCAGGTGGATGAAGACGCCCTGAATAAAATTCTCAGCAACCTGTTCAGTAATGCCGTGAAATATGCAGCACACCTCATCACCGTGCAATTGTTTCCCGTTCAAAAAGAAGACACCGGGTTTATGATCGAGTTTTCCAATGATGGCGGGTTGATCCCGGCTGCCATGCGGGAGCCGATCTTTGAACCCTTTTATCGCATCAAGGAAAATAGTAAACAAAAAGGAACCGGCATTGGGTTAACGCTTGCCCGGTCGCTCACCCAATTACACCAGGGCAAACTGTATGTAAAAGAAAACACGGGCGCGCTGAACACTTTTGTGCTTTACTTACCATTACAACCACCTATAAAAAAGAAATGATGAATCAATTGCCACTTATTTTACTGGTAGATGATGAGGAGGAAATTCTCGATTTCCTGGAAAGGATCCTGCAACCCAAATATGCCGTACTGAAAACGTTAAATGGCCAGGAAGCCTTGCAGGTGCTGGCATCGAACGTTGTTCAGCTGATTATCAGTGATGTGATGATGCCCGATATGGATGGGTTTGCATTGTGCTCGCTGATTAAATCGAACGTAGAGTATTCGCACATCCCGATCATTCTGCTTACGGCCAAGAATACCATCCAGGCAAAAGTGCAGGGACTGGAGCTGGGCGCCGATGCCTATATTGAAAAACCTTTTTCGAAGGAACACCTGCTGGCGCAGATGGCCAGTTTGCTGACCAACCGCAATATGATAAGGGAGTATTTTGCCAACTCTCCACTGGTGCACATCAACAGTATGGCGCATACAAAGGCCGATGAACAATTCCTGGCTACGCTGCACGCCATCATCATTGAACACATGGAAGAAGTAGAATTAGATGTGGAGCAACTGGCGCGGTATATGAATATGAGCCGCGTGACTTTATACCGCAAAATCACCGCCATCTCTGACCACACGCCGCTTGAACTGATCCATCTGACGCGGTTAAAGAAAGCAGCCGAACTGCTCACCTCGGGTGATTATAAAATGTATGAGATCGCCGCCATGACGGGGTTTAGTTCGCAAAGTAATTTTACCAGGAACTTTCATAAGCAATTTGGTGTGGCTCCTACTGATTACGCGCTGCGGAAAAATAAGGAATAGGCAGACGGCAGAAGGCAGAGCGCGAACCCTTTCTGCCTTCTGCCGTCTGCCTTCTGCCATCTAATGGGTACATTCATGAAACGAATCCCCACTCGGATAGCTGAATGAATTGACGAGTTTCCAACGCAGCTTATACATGCCAAAGCTGGTATTCTTGTAAACAGTGGCGCCATTCAGATCGGTGATCACATCAGTGCGCCAGCTTTCACCACCATTGCCATTGGCTACGTCAAGAATTGTAGCATAACCACTCGGGCCATTGCACACTGATTTCACGCCACTGATAGTTTTTACCAGGGTAAACGCCCCGGTAGATACATTGAATTTATAAATATGCCCGCTGTTGGTTAGCCATAGATCTGTAGTACTGCCATACACAGGGAACAGATCATGCGCATTACCCTGGGGCATGGTGTATGTCTTTTTTAACGTGAGCACCGGACTGCCGCAACTATTGTTATAACTGAAGGCTTTCAGTTTGTCTTTGCCTGCTGCCCATAACAGTTTGTTGGTTTTATCCCATACCACATTGTGCACATCTTCAAAGGCAACCTTTCCACCTTGTTTGCTATCGTCATTGATATAGGAATCTACAGTGAAAATAAGCAGATAGCCACCAGTGGTAGAAGCGGTCACCACATTTCCGTTGGGAAGCAGTTCTGCTGAGTGCGTATTTCCGCCGGCATAATCGTACCAGATGGCTTTTTTAGATGATACATTGATGATGGCCACACCACCGCCGGATGCAGTGGCCAGAATGTATTTACTACTATATACCGGTTTGGCTTCGCTGAGGTTGGTGAACCAGCCTTGTGCGCCTGAACGGATCATGGCATATGACGCAGTGGGTTTCCATTCCCAGGTTATTTTATTACCATTGGCCACATCTACCATTACGATGCGGGCATTCTTTTGATCGCAGATAACGATTTCTTTGGCAGTGGCTTCCTCTGTGGCCAGCGCTTGTGTGGTCAGCAATTCAGCAGCGTTATCAGTTGCTGCTGATTGTGATGATTCCTTTTTACATCCCAATGCAAATAGCAGGGAAAATAATAGCGATACGGAAAAGATCTTTCTCATGAATAAGTGTTAGGTTAAGTAATAAGGTTATGCCCTACATTATAATATAAAAGCACTTACCCATTCTAAAATTCATGCCAAAGATATTCACATACGGCAGGTAGTTATAGTTGCCGGTTTTATGCAGTAGGAATTAATATAATAATAGTAAAAGTAACATGCTTTAGTGCTCAGCCCCAGTATGCAAAAAACCGTAAGCAGAAGTAAGAAGTAGGAGGTATGAATTTTCACGAACTTCTTACTTCCTACTTCTTACTTCCTACCTCGAACGTATACATCCCTGCTTCCAGTGGTTGTATTTTATTATTCAGGATGAGCGTTGCGGTTGAATTAGGTGGAATAACTACATTGTAAATTATTTTCTTTCCTACTCGCTTCCATGACGAGACAATAGTACCGTAGGGTGATTCATGCTTTACTTCTACCTGGTTCAATGCCGTTATAAAATGCGGTTGCAGGATCATTTTTTTAAAGCCCGGGTTGTTTGGATCTGGTTTTATGCCGCCCAATGCTTTGTAGAACCAGGCGCCTATTTCGCCAAACATAATATGATTGAGCGAGATGTCACTGGCCGCATCGATCTTCCAGTTCTCATATAAAGTAGTGGCGCCATTCACGATCCACCAACCCCAGGAAGGAAAAGTTTCCCTGGCAGCCAATTTATAGGCCAGATCAGCATACCCATTTTCGCTCAATGCATTTAGAATGGATTTGGTACCCAGCAGCCCCACATCGAGTCTGTTGCTGTCGGCCTGCACCCGGTTGGCCAGATTGGCAGCGACTTTTGTTACCAGGGAATCCGGTACTACGTTCCAGCATAAGGGAAAACTTAATTCGGTTTGTGTACCGCTGCCATAGATGCCGGTAACCCTGTTCAGGTATTTGTTATTAATGGCGTTTTTGATCTTTATGGCCAGCGCATTGTATTTTTCTTCATCGGCTGAATGGCCCAGGATGTGTGCAGCTTTGGCCAGAATGGAGGCATCCGTGAAATAGTAAATGGATGAAGTGAGCTCAACCGGTGATTTTGATTTTACCGGCACCCAATCGCCCAGTCCCCAGGTGGTTAAACCGGTTGGATATGACTGGTCGATATGATCTACATAGCGTTTGATATTTTCGTAACACCGCCCTAACAAGGAGGTGTCACCGTAGAATAAATAAATGTTCCATGGAATGATGGCAATGGTGCTCGTCCAGTCGGGGCCATTGGCCCATTCATAGCCCCAGCCACTGGTGGGAATGATCGCCGGCAACACGCCATTGGGCTGCTGTTCATCCCGGTGATCGGCCAGCCATTTTTCATAGATGGTAATTCCATCAAAATTGTACAGGCCTGTCTCGCTATTAATATGTGCATCACCCGTCCAGCCGTTCTTTTCGCGTTGGGGACAATCGGTGGGATAGCCATACAGGTTCGACAGGTATGAATTATTGGTCGCCTGCCATATTTTGTTGATGGTAGGGTTGGAAGTTGTTACCCTGCCAACCGGGGGCACATCACTGTGCATGAAGTAACCGGTGAGATCTTCTTTTGCCAGTTTCACGGGTATACTGCTGGTCACTTCTATGTATTGAAATCCTTTGTAATTGAAGCGGGGCATAAAACTTTCGACGCCTTTGCCACTGGTTATATATATGTCGGTACCAAAAGGATCGGCAGTACCAACAGGCCGGTAATGCACATCTATGTTCGATTGATCAACATGGCCATCGGGCCGCAGCCGTTCGCCATGTTTTAACCGGAATACCGTTCCTGCCGGAGCGTTCACTGCAAGGCGGCTTATTCCGGCGATATTCCGGCCGAGATCAAACACAAACGTGGTATCATTAAAAGCGTACACTGACCGGGCTGGTATCGTATCTATAACGCGGATCGGTTGCATCACCTGAGCAACAATGTTCGCTGAGGGGGTTGCACGATAGATCACTTCTTTCCATTTTGAATCATCAAAAGCTGCTTCACTCCAGCCGGGTTGTTCCAGGCGGGCATCATACTGTTCACCAGTATAAATACTATTGAAGATGACCGGGCTCAGGCTCGTTTTCCAATCTTTACCCGAGGTGATCGTTTCTATGCTTCCATCTTCATAAGTAATGCGCAGGTCCAAACAGAAAGTGGGCCGGTTGCGCCAGGGTGCTTCATGAAAATACCATACGGCAGTGGATTGGTGATTGTACCAGCCATTACCCAACAAAACACCAATGACGTTTTTGCCGTTTTGCAGTGCTGCCGTTACATCATGGGTGAGATACAGTGTACGCCGGTCGAACCGGGTGTACATGGGATCGAGGTGATGATCGCCGATCCTGTTGCCATTGAGATATAGTTCATACAATCCTGCTACTGCAATGTATGCGCGGGCGGAGCGTATTTTTTTATTAAGGGAGAATGTCTTTCTGAAATAAGGGGCAGGTTTTGTATTGATATCGCGGCTGTCGCTGATCCAGGCGCCCTGCCAGTTTGCATTGTTCATCGTTCCTGTTTCAAAAAATGAAACCGGGGATAACAGTGATGCCTGGTTATCTTTATCCCATACCTGAACCGCATAATAGTACCTGGTGAATGCCTGCAGCGGCTTACCCTGGTAAACCACCAGTTGCCTGTCTGACGGTACAGGGTCTGTTTGCCAACAATTGCCTTTACCCTGACTTACCGCCAGGGAGTCAGTTCCAACAATAACCCGATATGCCATTTGCCGTGCGCCTTTACGGGCATCCTTTAATTGCCAGGTAAACCGCGGGTGCGCTTCATCTATCCCCAATGGATGGGCAATATACTCACATCGCAACTCCCCTGGTAAACAGAGTGATTGAGCCATTGTATTAAGACCGATGACCATTAATACAATGGAACACATTGCTTTCATATGTAACATGCTTAACTGTTTAGTAATGCAGGCTTTTCTTTATACGTCTTCCACAAGAACTCACCGAATAGCGTATTCGCCCAGGCGAACCATTTACG
>NZ_JBJMLX010000032.1:0-2830 GCF_045805085.1 Niastella sp. | reverse complement strand
CTCTGGTCATAATCTTTGTTTTTAATGGGTTCGTATTGGAATATTCTGGGTACGATAAAAAGAAAAAGCCCCCGACTCTTCGGTCGGGGGCTATCTAATTTGTTTATAATAGATACTAAATTTATCAGGGAGGTAAAGAAATAAAAAAACCGGTCTTGTAAACCAGTTAGTTACATGATTAATTCATTTTTTGTTTGACTACAGACTTACAAGGGAAGTTAAAGGATAGCGCAAATTGTGGTAGCTGATCATATCGATCTTTACGCTGCCAACAGAAATGGGACTTTCTATTCGAATGGGAATATGGTTTCTGTCATCACTTACCCAAACCGTCATTTTCTCCCCGCCTTCAAAAATGGTTCCTTTAATGAGGAGCGGTTTGAATTTTATAGCCCTGAATTTACCATATTTTGTCTTAATGGTTTCCTTGCCGAGGTACCGGATGTACATTTCATACACCTCATTATCAAGGAACATGGAGAAGTTGATCTTGTCGTTCACCTTCATTTTATTAAAATCAATGTTGCGGGAGTAATACACCGCACTTAATACGTCCTGCACACATTCGGGCACTTTGTATACACCCTGGTTGGTTACAGCAGAGTTGGTAGTTTTATTAAAGGTTACATTCTCATACTTCTTATAGCCCCCTTCGTACACATTACGAATAAACCGGTACGGCTGCATGGTGGCTGTATCTATAAAGGTTTCATATTTATCCCGCACCTTAAAGAAATTATCATAAAAGCTGTAGCTTTTGCCATCGCCCACGATGTGATAAACCGGTTTGCCATTTACCTTTTCCAACGTGGTGTTGAAGTTTGCCTCCCCTGCTCCGAAATAGGCGCCTACTACTGTATAAAATACCTTTAAAGTGATCTGCTCGCCAGTTGAAAAAGCGGAATTACGGATGTCGCAAAAGCCATCCCCGGCTCTCAGCGGAAAACTAACAATTATAAGCAGCAGGAATACGAGTGGTCGGTTTGCTTTCATGTAACGCTATTCAATTAAATCCAATTAATAAGGTTGACGTCCGGGCCGGTGTACTATTTTCTATTATTAAACAGTTTCATGCCTAAAATCAGCAAACTCCCTATCAATGCCGGTACCACCAGGTTTATGATCCATACTGCCAGAGAGGTTGCCAGAATTCCTGAAATATTACTATCAAAAAGTTGTACCACTTCAATGCCGACTTTCCATCGCATCCCCAGATCGGTAATAACAGCTATAGACGGTATTATTGAAAAAACCAGGAACATTACACTTACAGCGCCTGCAACCTGCGTAGCAGTTATATGCACATCAAACACATCAAACAGCAGGTAATACTGCCCTAAGAAAACGCTGTATCTAAGTACAGATAAAGACAAAACCTGAATTAAAATAGTTGCGTTAAGACTTTCTAAAACTCTGATGTATGCAACCGGTTTTTGTAACCAGCGGATCTTTTCCATCCATCTTACCAGGCCTGCTAAACGAAAATAAAATAATGTTAAAACTATTGCAGCCCCGACTGTAAAACATAACACCATCTTCATCCAGGGCCCTGCAAACGTATGAAGCAATTCTGTATTAGCATAGGCCATCAAATATAAAATTCCGCCAATTCCTGCAACCCAGGTAACCAGCAATTGCGCCATACTGCATACAATAGTAAGAGAAATTGCCTGCATTCGTTTGCCTTCACCCAGATATAATATGCGTCCCATGTATTCCCCTATGCGGTTGGGTGTAAAAAATGCTAAAGTTGTTCCTGTAAACACGGCTTTGCATGCCTGTACAAACGATGTGGGCTGTACCTGCTTTACAACCACCTGCCATTTACGGGCTTCCAGGCCATAATTAGCAAATATAAGTATCACCGTTAACCACAGTTTCCATGCTTCAGGGCCGGTAATTGCCCGCCAGGCCTGCTGTAATGAGCCCTGCCAGTTTTGCTGCTTCATTAATTGCTGATAAATTGACCAGCAAAGCACGCAAAACACCAGCGGTCCTACCACATAGTTGAGAAGAATTTTGATATTTTTGTTCAACGTCACCAAATAAGTTCACAAAGTAATCCAATCCCAAGGCTCCTTGCAAACACCTTCTAAAATAATTCTTGGCATAGACCCCGGCACCTTGTTCATGGGGTATAGCCTTATTGTTATCTCCCAGCAAAAAATAAAGCTGCTGGAGATGAGTACTTTGAAGTTAAACGCCCATAAAGACCATTATGAGCGCTTGCAGCTTATTCATCAAAAGGTAAGCGAGCTTATTAAACAGTATAAGCCTGCAAGTTTTGCCATTGAGGCGCCGTTTTTTGGGAAGAATGTACAAAGTATGCTGAAATTAGGCCGGGCCCAGGGCGTAGCCATTGCTGCCGCTATGAATTCCGGGCTGGAAGTGGTTGAATATTCGCCCAAAAAAGTAAAGCAATCCATTACCGGTAATGGTAATGCGGGAAAAGAACAGGTATGGCAAATGCTGCAACGCATTTTAAACATTCAACATAATACCGACATAAAATACCTGGATGCTTCCGATGCCCTGGCTGTGGCGGTTTGCCATCACTTCCAGGATAATTCACTGCTTAAAACTGCTGGTAAGAAGTTGAAAGGATGGGAGGACTTTATAGCTAAAAACCCTGGTAGAATACAACTGAAGTAGGTGAATTTGTGAATCGGCAATCGTGAATCGGCAATGGCTCGCGAATTTTTCAATTAATAACTATCTTGCACGGCTGGGATTTTCTCTGCCTTCTGCCTTCTGCCTTCTGCCTTCTGCCTTCTGCCTTCTGCCTTCTGCCTTCTGCCTTCTGCCTTCTGCCTTCTGCCTTCTGCCTTCT
>NZ_JBJMLX010000031.1:0-5310 GCF_045805085.1 Niastella sp. | reverse complement strand
TGAGCGGTACTCACCTGCATCAAGCACATCGATCCTGCGCATTGCATCGCTAAATCCTACCGAAGCATTGGCATCGATACGCATAGGACCTGCAGCTCCTTTCTTGGTAGTTATTAATACAACCCCGTTTGCACCGCGCGAACCATAAATGGCAGAAGCAGATGCATCTTTCAATACCTGTACATCGGAGATCTCATTGGGATTAATAAAAGTGAGCGGGTCACTCGCGGGCGTGGCGCCCACACCGGAAGGTGAAAAGTCGGGGCGGGCCGTTCTTCCATCCAACGGTATCCCATCAACAACATACAACGGGGTATTACCGGTTCTGATAGAGTTGTTACCCCTGATCCTTACAATAGTAAGCCCACCTGGTTGACCACTACTGTTGGTGATCTGCAACCCTGGTACTTTACCCTGCAACAACTGTTCGGGGGTATTGATCTGCCCGCGGTTAAATTCCTTGGCAGTTACTGAGGCTACGGCCCCCGTTATATCACGTCGCCTTGCCGTACCATAACCCACAACAACCACTTCATTCAAACTGTTGTTGCTTTCAACTAACGCAACTTCCACTGCGCTGGATGATGAAACGTCTACGTCAGTGGCAGCAAAGCCAATGGCACTAACGGTTAACGTTTTGGTTGCTTCAGGCACCGCCAACCTGAAGACACCTTCGGCATTAGTAGTGGTACCTCCTCTGGCACCTTTAATAACGACAGAAGCGCCAGCAATGCCGGCTCCCTTGCTGTCTTTAACACTACCGGTAATTTGTTTTGTTTGAGAATAAGCGGAGATAGAATAAATAGCAAACATTAAAGGCAGTACTGCCTTTAGCAATCGTTTTGAGGGCATAATAGAAGTAGTTATTGGTTAAGAAACAATGATACCAATGTGTGACCTATACACAATTATACTTAATTTCTTAGATTCCAAAAAATAAAACCCACGCCAGTCAATGCTTTCACAAATTTTGATTGCTACAGAATACTGCCTTAATACAAGAAGGTATAGCCCAGTTACATGGCCAGGAACGCTGGCCTGCATGTACCAGATATTATGGTAAGATTAGTGTGACTCTACTTATTTAGACAGTCACAACATTAAAATGCTGCTTGTAGTTTGATTTTAAATTACGAAAGGTTAATATGTTAAAAAGTTGGGCTATTATACAACCAGGGTGGCCTGGGTCTTCTTACCGTTAGAGAACCGGGTTGCATTAAAACGGTAGAGCTTCCCCGGACGGTGCGGAACGTCCTGTTCCAGCTCATTCATATCTTCGAGCCAGTTCATTAAGAAGAACTTCTTTCTGAAGTTGCGGCGGTCCATTTTTACGCCCAGAATAGCTTCATACAGGTTTTGTAACTCCCTGAGCGAGAACTTTTCAGGCAATAAATTGAAAACGATGGGGTGGTCCTCAATTTTTGATTGCAGCCTTTGCAAACAGGTGTCGAGGATGGTCTTATGGTCAAATGCCAGTGCACCGATCTCATTTACAGGATGCCAGTGCAGCTCATTGTCAGTAAGCATGGGCTGATGGTCCTTGATATTGATCAGCGAATAATAGGCGGTGCTGATAACGCGCCCGGCGGGGTGTCGGCTTACCTCACCAAAAGTATAAACCTGTTCAAGGTACACATCATCCAAACCAGTGCGATGTTTCAGCACGCGGTAAGAGGCTGTGTCGAGGTTTTCATCGGGACGTACCAGGTCGCCGAGTAATGACCATTGGTTATTGAATTCTTCCAGGTCTGATTTAATGAGTAATACTTTCAGTTCGTTCTTGTCGAAACCAAAAATTACACAGTCAACGGAGATAGCGATCTGAAAAAACTCACGGTCTTCAGAACGTAATTGATGAATGGTTCTTTGCAATGCTGTTCCCATGGCTAATAGCAAATTGTCAGGGTTAAGAAATAGATGATATAAACAAAAAAAACCTGTCTTGAAAAGTTAACGGCAGGTTTAAGAATTTTAGCAAATTACAGTTAACCGGTAGGTAAATCCATTGGCACACAATCGTATCGTAGCTGCAAAATCAATCGGGACGGGCCTGTAAGCCGGTTGTCATATCATTGTGTAAAGATATATTGATTGTTTCACTCACGAACGCCTGTTAATTTTTTACGCCACTTTTTGACCAAGGACATGTTTTAAATACCGTACCGGTTTTAATAACCCTGGCAGGGTCGCAACTCGTTGCCTGTTAATTAGTTTTATAACTGTTAAGGCTATGGTGCGAGGGTCTTTTTTTGAATAAAAGGGGTTATTTTGCCGGCTGAGGTGTTCCCAGTTATTGATATTTATCAAGATCGTGACGCTCAAATGAGTGACCAAAGGCCCACCAATAAAACAGGGCATTGATTTAACTTCGCTTAAAACAGTAATAACAGATTTATGTATTCTCCCGACCAAACAAAAGCTTTGCAAAAGCTGACTACCGGTTTAATGGAAAAAAACTCGCAAGGTCATATAACCGACAAAGACATCGAGACCCTGCGGGATGTACTTCGCTTTCATGAAAACCGGTACTATATTTTGAATGATCCTTTGATTGCCGACTTTGAATACGACCAACTATACAAGGCCCTCGAAAAGTTGGAAAAGGAGAATCCTGCTTTGCGTACACCCGATTCACCAACACAGCGGGTAGCCAAAGAGCTTACCGCAGCATTTCCAACGGTATCGCACCTGGTGCCTATGTTATCACTCGATAACTCGTACAATGCCGAGGACCTTATTGACTTCGACCGCCGGGCAAGAGAACTGGCGAAAGTAGAGGTGCTGGAGTATTGCGTTGAACCCAAGTTCGACGGGGCCAGCATTTCTCTCATCTTTGAAAATGATATGCTGGTGCGTGGCGCCACCAGGGGTAACGGAGTACAGGGTGATGATATTACTACCAACATAAGGCAGATCAGATCTATTCCTTTATCGGCAGCCATTTCAAAGTATGGTCTTGAACAGATAGAGATCAGGGGAGAGGTGTTAATGAGCAAACAAAATTTCAAGAAATATAACGATGGACTGGCCGAACAGAACCTGCCACCACTGGCCAACCCCCGCAATGCAGCAGCCGGCACTTTGCGCATAAAAGACCCCAAGGAGGTGAGTAAGCGAAACCTGGAAGCCTTTTTATACCAGATCAGCCATTATACCCAGTTACCCGACAAAGAAGTGGATCCTATTGTGAACAGCCACAGCGGTTGTTTGACTATGTTATGGGAACTTGGTTTCCGCAGCCCGGTAAAGGAAAAGAAAGTATTGAAAGGTATAGATGCGGTTGTTGCCTATTGCCATGAATTTGAACAACAACGCGACGATCTGCCTTATGAGATAGATGGCATGGTGATAAAGGTGAACGATATTCATCAGCAGGAGCTGCTGGGCATGACCACCCATCACCCCCGCTGGGCCATTGCTTATAAGTTCAAGGCACGTCAGGCTACCAGTAAGTTAAGGGCTGTTGAATTCCAGGTTGGCCGTACCGGTTCGGTTACGCCTGTGGCCAAGATAGATCCCGTTCCTATCGGTGGCGTTACTGTGGGTTCTATATCCTTATTTAACGAAGAAGTGATCAAAGACAAGGACCTTATGATAGGCGATACCGTGCTGGTTGAACGGGCAGGTGATGTGATCCCTTACATTGTTAAATCTTTGCCCGAACTCAGGAATGGCACCGAACAAAAGATCGTTTTTCCTACCCAATGCCCCGTATGTGGCGATAAGCTCGAAAAGCCAGAAGAAGAGGCTGTTTGGCGTTGCAGCAACATCAACTGTGAGGCCCAGGTGGTGGAACGCATCATTCACTTTACCAGCAAGGATGCCATGGACATCAGGGGTCTTGGCGAAGCAAACATTCGTAAGTTCTTCTCGTTAGGTTTCCTCAAAGAAGTGCCTGCTATATACGAGTTGCCTTTTGATAAGATCGGGACGTTAGAAGGATTTGGCAAGAAAAGCATTACCAATCTGCAAACAGCTATTGAAACTTCCAAAACCCAGCCCATACACCGGCTGATATATGCCCTGGGTATCCGTTATGTAGGAGAAACAACCGCAAAAACGCTTGCCCATGCGGTTAAGCATTTGTTAGATTTAAGGGATTATTCGCTCGAAGACCTCCAAAACCTTGAGGATATTGGGCCGAAAGTGGCTGGCAGCGTACATCAGTTTTTCCAAAATCCGGACAACATAGCCACCCTGCAAAAGCTTGAACAGCTGGGCCTGAAGCTGAAAAACGACAAAAAAGACCTGGTAAAGGGAGGCAACCTGAGCGGCCAAACGTTTTTGTTTACAGGCACCATGCCCACACTCAAGCGAAGTGACGCCGAAGCCATGGTTGAATCTAACGGAGGCAAGCTTCTCAGCAGCGTAAGCGCCAATTTAACGTATCTGGTAGCGGGAGAAGAGGCGGGAAGTAAGCTCGAAAAAGCCAAAAAGATAACCTCCATCAAGATCATAACCGAAGCCGAATTCCTGTCCCTTATACATCATTGATATGATTCTTATCAATTGTTTGAATTTCACATTTGTTTTTTTGTAACTTTAGCCAAAAGGAAAAGGCGATGATAAAAAAACTCCCCAACGAGGTGTGGAAACCATTACAGTTTCCAGGCTGGAAGCACCTCCGTAAAAAGTATGCGTTGTCCTCCATGGGACGCATAGCCAGCTACACAGAAGACGTTGTTGAAGACGGCAAGCTCCTTCAGGGTTCTTTAACTACCGGTTACAGAACTTTGAATCTCCATCGTCCAGGCAACAACGGTACTCTGTACATTCACCGTGAGATTGCCCGATTATTTCTGAAGAAAGCTTCACTTAAAAACAAGTATGTGATTCACATCAATCACAATAAGCTTGACAATGCAGTGAAGAACCTGAAATGGGCTACACTTGAAGAAATGATTGAACATCAGCAACACAGTCCCGCAAAAATTGCCTACAAAAAAGTGCAGGCAAACAGAACCGAAGGCTTGAAGCTGAATGCGAAACAGGTTCAAGGCATTAAAAAGATCCTCGCAGACAAGAACCGAAAGATCACCATCAAAAAATTAGCGGAAAAATTTGGCGTCTCTGAGATGACCATGTACCGCATTAAAAGTGGTGAAAACTGGGGCCGGATCAAATAATGCCCGGTAATTGATGTAAAAAATAAGTGGTGTGATTGAAAAGGCTAGCTTTCACACCACTTATTTTTTTATCGTGAAACGTAAAACGTGAAACGTGAAATAGCTCACGATATTTGAAATTAATCACGACCTTGCATCGCCGGCATTTTCTCTGCCTTCTGCCTTCTGCCTTCTGCCTTCTGCC
>NZ_JBJMLX010000030.1:0-2974 GCF_045805085.1 Niastella sp. | reverse complement strand
TGAATCGGCAATCGGCAATGCAAAATCGTGAATCTGCCAGCTGGCGGAGAAACGTGAAAGGGTTCACGAAATTCCTCAACTCACTTCATCGATCCGAAATCGGCAATTCCCATTTCTTCGCTACGCTCAAAGTCAGGTAACCAGGAACTAAAGAACTAATAAACTAACGAACTCAATAACCTACGAATCTAATAACTGCAACTTAGGAATACAGGATTTTCAACTTTCAATTTTGAACTTTCAACTATACCCCCGATTTCAAAACTCACTTTATAATTAATTATTGAATCAGGTAATCGCTAATTATATATTTATTATTTAATTTAATATATGTATAATAAATGTAATAGAGGCTTTTAAAATTGAATTAAGTACATTAAATTCAGGATAAATTCAATGAATAATTTATTATTTAATTGAATATGCCTTGGTTGTACATATTATAATTTAAATTACCCTATTATGCACCGATTCCTTATCTCTGCCTGTTCCCTTATATTTCTGTATGGGGCTACCGCCTTTTCGCAGTCAGCAAAGATCAACTGGGCTAAGGCCGCCGACAGCGCCCAGCAGGCGCTTACCACCCAGTTCTGGTCAAACAGTGAAAATTACTACCTGCACAACAACAATGGCAATAAGACCTTCGACTATTGGTGGAATGCTCATGCCCTCGATGTGCTGGCCAATGGCTACGCACGCACAAAAGATCCTGCTTATACTGCCCGCATGAGCAATTTGTTGAAAGGCATCTATACAATGAACGGAAGTAAGTGGGCCAATAAGTTCTTTGATGATATGGAATGGCTGGCCCTTGCCTGCCTGCACGCCTATGATGTAACCGATGATAAAAAATATAAAGAAGTAGCCCAGCTCTTGTGGGACAATATCAGTCAGGGCTGGACGAATGCGCATGGTGGCGGTATCATGTGGCAAACCGGTACCCCGGATTCAAAAAATGCCTGCAGCAATGGACCGGCGATTATTATTGCTGCCAGGCTGTACAAACTCAATAGAAATGAACAGGACCTCCACTGGGCAAAGAAAATATATGAGTGGCAGCAAACCTACCTCGTTGATACCAGCCGGGGCGTAGTATGGGATGCGTTTGGTAATTACAATGAAACTGGCCTCTATACCTACAATCAGGGCACCTGGCTGGGTGCAGCCCTTGAACTCTATAACATTACCCAGGAAGATAAATACCTGCAGGATGCCCTGAAAACTGCCAGCTACATAACAAGCGATCAGCAAAAGTTTGCGCCCAATGGTATTCTGAAAGATGAAGGCGCAGGCGATGGCGGCCTCTTCAAAGGCATCTTCATCAGTTATCTGAATCAATTGACCCGGTCGCGTGAGGTACCGCGTTCAAACCGCACCTGGTATATTCAATTCCTGAAAACAAATGGTGAAAGCTTATTGACCAATGCTACTTACCGCCCGGATTATGTCTTCAATTCTGATTGGCGCTCGCGGCCCAATGGACCTAAAACAGATGGCTCTATACAACTAAGCGCCTGTATGTTGCTGGAAGCTTTAGCGGGGTTATAAGTTATTCAGTTCATTAGTTATTTGGTTCAGGAACTGAATAACTAATGAACTTGTTACTTGCTAAATACATAGCTTTACCTCCAAACCATTGCTTATATGAAACGGAGGAGTTTTATTCAACAATCTTCTTTAGCCACAGCAGGCTTGTTATTAAATAACCTAACAGTTTTCTCAGCAAACAATCCCTACCCGCAATACCCGGTAGTTCGTACCCCGGCCGATAAGCGGAATTTCACCAGCACGGCAGTAGAGAATGCGATCAAAGAATTTCAGGCAAACGTAAAGCAGCCCGAACTGGCGTGGCTGTTTGAAAACTGCTTTCCCAATACTCTCGATACAACGGTATTTCATACTACACAAAACGGCCGGCCCGAAACGTATGTCATCACCGGCGATATCGATGCCATGTGGCTGCGCGACAGCAGCGCACAGGTATGGCCGTATCTGGCGTTTATGTCGCATGACAAACCTCTGCAGCAATTGATTGCCGGCGTCATCAATAAACAAACTGCCTGCATCCTGAAAGATCCTTTTGCCAATGCCTTCTATAATGATCCTGAGAAGAAAAGCGAATGGGAGAAAGACCATACCGACATGAAGGCCGGCGTGCATGAACGCAAATGGGAGATCGATTCATTATGTTACCCCATCCGTCTGGCATATCGTTACTGGAAACTCAGTGGCGATACCACACCCTTCGATGCTCAATGGCAGCAGGCCATTAAAACCATCTATACTACCTTCCGCGATCAGCAGCGAAAGACAGGCAACGGGTCCTACAAATTTCAGCGCACCACGCCGCATGCCACCGATACGCAACCCATGCGCGGTTATGGCTATCCGGTAAAACCAGTGGGCTTGATCTGCTCGGCTTTCCGGCCAAGCGACGATGCCACGCTGTTCTCTTTCCTGATCCCCTCGAATTTCTTTGCGGTAGTCAGCTTACGGCAGGCAGCGGAAATGTTCACCACTATTGTAAAAGATACCGCCACGGCAGCACAGTTCAATGCATTGGCCGCTGAAGTGGAAAAAGCATTACAACAATACGCCGTAGTAGAACATAAAAGTTACGGTAAAATCTATGCCTACGAAGTAAATGGCTTTGGCAGTTATAACCTGATGGACGATGCCAACGTGCCCAGTCTTTTGGGCATGCCGTATCTCGGCGCTATAAAAACGTCAGACCCTATTTATCAAAATACCCGCAAGCTGGTGTTGTCGGCCGACAACCCATTCTTCTTTAAAGGCACGGCTGGTGAAGGTATTGGCGGTCCGCACGTTGGGCAGGATATGATCTGGCCCATGGGCATCATCATGCGCGGACTCACGAGCATCAACGATGCCGAGATCAAAGCCTGTATTCAAATGCTGCAAAAGACGCATGCCGATACCGGTTTCATGCACGAATCATTTCATAAAGACGATC
>NZ_JBJMLX010000029.1:0-4294 GCF_045805085.1 Niastella sp. | reverse complement strand
TGTTGCCAATGCGCCCTGGATGTATAATGCTGCACAAAAACTATTTGTTACGTACGACGATACCAGATCTATGCAGCTGAAAACTGCTTATGCAAAGGAGAAAAAACTCAATGGGATTATGTTTTGGCAATTAGGGGAAGATACCTTTAGTGGTGGGTTACTCGATACTATTTATGCTGAGAAGATAAAATAGGGTTGTTAGTTTTTGAGTTTGTTAGTTTTTAAGTTAATACAAACTAAAAAACTATGAACTAATAACTCGTTTTCCTAACTCAATCACTTCACAATCCCTCATATTCTTATCATCGATGACAAACCTAATTAAGGTTCTAATCTTGTGCCAGCCCTGGTTGCCCGCTGCACCGGGGTTCATATGCAGGCATTGCAGTTTATCGTCGAACATCACTTTCAGAATATGAGAGTGCCCGCAAATAAACAGTTGCGGCGGGTTGGCGGTCAATTCTTTTTTTACTTCGGTATTGTATTTGGGCGGATAGCCGCCAATGTGGATCATGTATACATTCACGCCTTCGCAGGTAAAGCGTAATTTCTCCGGGTACACCGAGCGAATATCCTGGCCGTCGATGTTGCCGTAAACCCCTTTTAAAGGTTTAAAATCCGCCAGTTTATTAGCCAGGGCGATATTTCCAAAATCACCGGCATGCCAGATCTCGTCGCAGTTGTCGAAGTGTTTGAAAACTGCGTCATCAAGAAAACCATGTGTATCAGCTATCAGTCCTATTCGCTTCATAGTAATTTACTATAGGGGCAAGGTACCGGTTTTACAGCCGGTAACCCGCTTCGTCCTCAGCCAGTTTTTTTATGGTTTCCAGGGTTTCGGCCCAGTTCTTTTCGGCATGGGCGAACATCATCTGGGAAGCAAAGTTAGTTTGTGTCAATTGCAACGAAATGCCTTTTTCTTCGGGCGTAATGGTGAACGTAATATCTGAATAGTTCTCCGGACTGTCCTCAGTAGCTGAAAATACGCTCCAGTAGTTATAAGACAGGATTTTTCCCACTTCAAACTGCAGCAGGGCGCCTTTATCTTTTACTTCTTTATCCTTATAAACGAACGTAAAGGCGATGGGGCTGCCAACTTTCCAGTCGGTGATCATTTGCACGCCCAGCCATTGTTCAATCCACTGGTTTTCGGTTAAAACGCTCCATACTTTTTCCGGGGTAGCCTCAATTTGTCTTTCTTTGGTAAGGATTAAGCTTTTTTTCATCTGAATTTATTTAGGATTTCGTCTGAGTCATTTTTGAATTCGGGCCGCAAATTACCGGTTTTTCCCTTTTATGCCCCAAATTTCAAAATTGCGTTTTCCACGAGGTATCATTAACTTTATGTGAACGATTACTGCCATGCCATTCTTTCGCAATTTTACCTATTGGATCGATAAGCGGAGCTGGAAATATGTATTTCTGCTCAAAACCCTCGAGCTTTCCCTGTAAACCTCTACCCCGCGCTCTATTATTCCATATGCATTTTGGTAAGAAAATGCAATTCAATTTGCATTTTCTTCAATATTCCATTTTAACCCGCCTTTGCTAAAGCTTGCGCCTCCGCTAAAGCTTCAGCGACACGCGGACGGCGGGCAAGCATTTACTAATTTTCAAATTTCACATTGATATGCCATATTATTATAAATTAGGGAACATTCCGCATAAGCGCCATACCCAATTCCGCAAACCGGATGGCTCCCTGTACGCAGAACAGTTGTTTTCGACCGAAGGGTTCTCCAATGATTATTCGTTGTTGTACCATTGCCATCCGCCCACCGCTATAATAAAGACAGAGCCTTCCTACGAAGTGGCGCCCAAAGTGGCAGAGGAAAAAATGCTGCGACATCGCAGTTTTGAAGGTTTTAAAATAAAACCGGCCATCGATTATTTGCAAAGCCGTACCCCCGTGCTGGTGAATAATGATTGCCACATTGTACTGGCGGCGCCCCAGGCCGGCATGCAGGATTATTTTTTCAAGAATGCCGATGCCGATGAAATGATCTTCATACATGAAGGCGAGGGCGTGCTGCGCACCATGTATGGCGAATTGCCATTCAGTTATGGTGATTACCTGGTTGTTCCCCGCGGCACCATTTACCAGGTGCAATTCAAGGATACCAACAACCGCCTGTTCATCGTGGAATCGTTCAGTCCCATCCGGTTCCCCAAAAAGTACCTGAGCAAGTATGGACAGTTACTGGAACACTCGCCTTATTGCGAACGGGATATTCGTCCGCCGCAAAACCTGCCCACTTTTGATCAGAAAGGTGATTTTTTGATCCGCACCAAAAAGCGGGGCATGATGTATAACCTGCATTATGGCCATCACCCATTTGATATCGTAGGGTGGGATGGGTATTGTTATCCGTTTGCTTTTAGCATTCATGATTTTGAACCCATCACCGGCCGGGTGCACCAGCCACCGCCCGTGCATCAAACATTTGAAGCCAATAATTTTGTGGTCTGTTCATTTTGTCCACGCCTGTTCGATTATCACCCGAATTCCATCCCGGCGCCATATAACCACAGTAATATAGACAGTGATGAAGTGTTGTATTATGTAGATGGTGATTTTATGAGCCGGAAGAATGTAACGCGTGGCATGATAACGCTGCATCCAGCTGGAATTCCGCATGGCCCGCATCCAGGTACTGTGGAAAAAAGTATTGGCGCGAAGGAAACAAAAGAGCTGGCCGTGATGGTTGATACTTTTCATCCGCTGCAACTGACCCATGAAGCATTGGGTATTGAAAATTCTGATTATACGATGAGTTGGGCGGAGTAACCCCCAACCCCCTAAAGGGGGAGAAGAAATGAAAAATGAAAGCTCCCGGTTATCTGGGGGCCTTTCTTTTTTACAATATTTTTTTTGCCTACACGTCTGCCGAAATATCCAGGGCGGCATTTTTTTTAAGAAAAAGCTTGGTGCTATCGAGTTTTAGGTATTAACTTTGTGTTTAACCAAATGGTTAAACCGCGTGATTAAAGAGAATAAAAACGACAAAAGCACCGAGCAAAAGATCCTGGAAGCAGCCAAGCAGGTTTTTATGGAAAAGGGGATCGATGGCGCCCGGATGCAGGATATTGCCGATAAAGCGGGCATTAACAAGGCTTTATTGCATTATTATTTCCGCAGCAAAGAGAAGTTGTTCGAAATGATCTTTATGGAAGAGGCCCGGAAGTTTTTGCCCAAAGTAACCTCCATTATGGTGTCTGAACTGACCTTGTTCGAGAAGGTGGAGAAGTTCGTAGCCGAGTACATCGATACTTTGTTACAGAACCCTTTATTACCCATATTTATCCTGAATGAAATAAACAGGAATCCCAAAGAAGCTATTAAAAAGATCTTCGGCAATCAACGGCCTCCGATCGATAAAGTAGATGAGCTTATTGCAAAGTTGGTGAAGAAAGGGGAGATAAAGCCCATAAAGGGCTATGAATTAATGGTGAACATGGTATCGCTGTGCATTTTTCCCTTTCTGGCCCGGCCCATGGTACAATGGGTGACCAAGACAACAGATGAAGAGTTTTTAAAGTTGATGGAATTGCGCAAAAAGACCGTTGTAAAGTTTGTATTAGATTCAATTAAGAAATAAATTTTTTTGTCATGCTATTAACTAAATGGTTAAACCTAACGATTAAACACTGTTTAAACCTTACGGTGCTGTTGTTGGCCATTGGGGTGCAGGCGCAGGATAATAACCGGCTTACGCTGGAGCAGGCGTACGACCTGGCGCGGCAGAATTATCCGGTCATCAAACAAAAAGACCTGGTGCGCAAAACAGCTTCATTAACGATTGAAAATTTAAATAAGGGTTTTTTGCCGCAGTTGACTATCTCAGGCCAGGCTACTTATCAATCGGATGTTACCAGTGTACCCATCAGTGTGCCGGGTATTAAGATCGATCCCCCCGGTAAAGACCAGTACAAGGTACAGGCCGAGTTGAATCAGCTGTTATATGATGGTGGTACCACTAACGCACAGATAAATGTGCAGAACGCCAATGCGCAGGTAGAAGACCAGAAAGCGGAAGTAGAATTGTATAAAGTAAAGGACCGCATTAATCAGTTGTACCTGGGTATTTTGCTGGTTGATGAACAGGTGAAACAGGTTGATTTTGTAAAGAACGATATTCATCTGGGTATAAAAAGGGTGGAAGCGCAGGTTAAGAACGGAACCGCTTTTCGTTCAAGCCAGCTTACCCTGGAAGCCGAGTTAATGAAGAATGATCAACGGGTAATTGAATTGAAGGCCAATCGCAAAGGGTTGGTAGATGTATTATCGTTATTT
>NZ_JBJMLX010000028.1:0-15533 GCF_045805085.1 Niastella sp. | reverse complement strand
CTTTTTGTAAGGAGGCTAATAACAACTTTGGAGTATATTTAAAAATCATATTCAGTACATGAACCGTAAGCATTTTTTATCCTCGTTCCTGGTAGCCGGTTTGCCCTTGCCCGGTTGGTCTGCGTGGCGAAGCGATGGGGAGAACGACGCCCCGGCGGCCATTTTACCCCGTTATTTAAAACCCGGCGATACCATTGGCATTACCTGTCCTGCCGGTTTCATCACCCTGCCCGAAATACAACCTGCCATGTTGCAAATGATAGAGTGGGGGTTCAATATCAAGGTAGGGGATACCGTAGGGAAAAAGGATTTTACTTTCGGGGGAACCGATGAAGAACGGGCGGGCGATTTTCAGCAAATGCTCGACGATCCCAAAGTAAAAGCCATTATGTGTGCCCGTGGGGGCTATGGTTTTGTTCGCATCATCGATAAATTGAATTTCTCCAAACTGGTTACCCAACCCAAGTGGATCATCGGTTTTAGCGACATTACCGTATTGCACTGCCACCTGAACCGGAATTATGGCATTGCCTCCATTCACTCCAAAATGTGCAACAGTTTTCCCGACGACTGGAATAAAGCGGAACCCATTCAAATTGAGACCATCCTGTCTATAAAACAGGCCCTAACCGGGCAAAAAATGAAGTATACCGTGCCGGTAAATCCGTTGAATAAACCCGGTAAGGCCGAAGGCGCATTGATCGGCGGTAACTTGAAACTCATTGAAACGCTGGCTGGCACCAAATCTGACCTGCGCACCACCAATAAGATCCTGTTTGTAGAAGATACCGGAGAATACCTGTACAGCATCGATCGCATGTTCTGGAACCTGAAACGCACCGGGAAGCTGGAAAAACTGGCCGGACTGATCGTGGGCGGGTTCAAGATAAAACCCGACGATCCGGGGGAGGAGTTTGGGCGTACCATCCAGGATATTGTGCTGGAAAAAGTGAAGGAATACCATTTCCCCGTGTGTTTCGACTTCCCCGTTGGTCACCAGCGAAACAATTATGCGTTAAAATGCGGGGTAAAACACCGGCTCTCCGTTTCTAACGAAGATGTAATACTGCAGGAAATTTAAGGGTAAAATGGTTTGCTTATTTTTGCGCATTCGTAATAATTACAACAATGGTAAAAGTTCCTCCTTATTTACAGCCAGGTGATACAATAGCATTGGTATGTCCTTCAGGGTATATGGCCATCGAAAAAGCGCAAACCTGTATAGATGTATTAAAAGAATGGGGCTATAAAGTAAAAATAGGCACTACCGTTGGCAGCCATTCCATCAATTACTTCTCCGGCACCGACGAGGAACGCCTGATAAATTTTCAACAGATCCTCGACGATGATACCGTGAATGCAGTATTGTGCGCCCGTGGGGGATATGGGTTAAGCCGCATTATCGATCACATCAGTTTCAGGAAGTTTAAGAAACAGCCTAAATGGGTGATCGGGTTTAGTGATATAACGGTACTGCATTCCCACATCTATTCCAATTATGGCATTGCTACCATGCACGCACCAATGGCCGCTGCTTTTAACGATGGCGGTTACAGGAATGAGTATGTGCAATCGCTGAAAAACGTAATGGAAGGGAAAAGTATAAAGTATGAAGTGCCCGGTCATGAATTTAACAGAAAAGGTGAGGGAGTAGGCGAACTGGTGGGTGGTAACCTGGCGATGCTGGCGCATATGGTAGGCACCCCTTCCGATATAAAAACAAAAGGACGAATATTGTTCCTCGAAGATGTGGGCGAATACCTGTACAATATCGATCGCATGATGCACCAGTTAAAACGCAGCGGCAAGCTGGACAAACTGGCCGGACTGATCGTCGGCGGTTTTAGCGATACAAAAGATACCGAGCGGCCGTTTGGGCAAAATGTATATGAGATCATTCGCGATATAGTGAAGGAATATGATTATCCCGTTTGCTTTGGTTTTCCTGTAAGTCATGAAAAAGAGAACTATGCGCTGAAAGTGGGTGTTGGCTATAAATTGAAAGTGGGGAAATCGAAGGTTATGTTGATTGGTTGAGTTGACGGGTTAACCAGTTAACCAGTTGACCAGTTAACCAGGAAAAAGGAAGTTGAGGGTTGATAAGGTTGATAAAGTTGATAATGGGATGAGATATGAAAGAGGTGAGAAATGAAAATAGTGGGAATATTACATCTTCGCGAGCCATCTCTGCCTTCTGCCCTCTGCCTTTTGCCGTTTCATGTTTTTACCATTTACCCGTATGAACCTACCCGAACACTTATTACTGTGGGACAAGATCCAACGCTTTGCGTTTGACGACCCAAACGCTACTATTACCTTTTCGAAAAAGCTGGCCGATCAGCAAAGATGGTCGGCCTTGTATACCCAACGGGTTATTGAAGAATACCGCCGATTTATTTTTTTGTGTTGTATTTCACCCAATGGCGCATCGCCATCCAAGGCAGTAGATGAAGCCTGGCACCTGCATCTCACCTATACACAATCTTACTGGAATGCATTCTGCAAAAATACCCTTGGTAAGGATATTCATCATTATCCATCCAGCGGTGGTGAGCAGGAAGATCATAAACATACCAACTTGTATGCAGAAACGCTTGACTTATATGCAGCTGTTTTTTACTCCCCGCCACCGGCCGATATCTGGCCACCCCCGGTAAAACAGGAGCAGGCACGGGTGCCTGCGCAGTCAATATTAATGCCGGAAGAACCGTATAAAATGGGAACGGGGATGATAATGAGAGCTGTAATACTACTATTATTCCCTTTTGCATTCAATTACTTTATCACCGGAATAGTATTTCCCTTCTACTTAAATGGACCCCAATTCTTATTGTTTTATGCTATGCTTGTAGCGGCTGCGCTGTTGGTACACTACCTGATGCGGCAGGACAGATTACAGTTTATGAAAAAAACGATAGATGCGGTACCCCTGGATGATCTCAATATATTTCAATTAACGCATTTCGTATATGGAAAGGAAAGGGCTTTACAAACTGGCCTGGTAGACCTGTACAGAAGAGAACTGATATCGATAGAGGAGCGGAAAATTATAGGTCATCAAAACAAATACCGGGCGACTGAAAAGGAAGAGAATCCGCTTATTCCGGCCCTGTTAGTCAGTTCTGATGAAAGTTGGGCTTATTATACAGATATCGAGACCTGGTATAGGCAACAGCCGTTTGTACATCCGGCCATTGAAAAAATATTCAGGCTCAGTGAAGAAAATGAACCCAGAAGAAAAAGATACCTGGTAATAGGGATGGTTTTATTCATTGGGCTGGCGCGTATACTACAGGGATGGAACAATGACCGGCCTGTTACTTTTCTTTTTATAGAAGTAATAGCTTTAGTATTAGGAGCGGGGTTGTTAAGCTATGAGTTTTCAACAAAGACATATGCTTATGTAAAACTAAAAGCATTGTTGTTGGATAAAGCAGGCAGTAAACGATTGCATCCTGATCCCGTGGTTAATGATTTTGCAATAAACGGTAAACAGGTGTTGGGTTGGCTACCGGCAACGATCATGCTGGAATCGATGATCGTTCTTTTTCCTGTAGAACCTCAGACTGTTACCAGTCGTGATAGTAGTAGCAGTAGAAATGACAGCAGTTGTGGTAGTAGCGGCAGTAGTTGCGGTGGCAGCAGCGGCGGTAGTGGCGGCGGCTGTGGTGGTTGCAGCAGCAGTAATTGAATCTGTCCGCTTTGTTTGGTTCCACGCTGCGTTTCACGCACCGATTATACCGTTCTACGTGTTTCACGCGGCTTAATAATTTGGTAACATAGCATTCCTTGCACGTTTGACAAACTCCGTTATACCTTTGTATAACCAAAGACAATAGCATGAGATCCGACGAACGAGGGGCTTTGGGGTACAAGTCAACAATTAGGAATCCGATCATTGCGATCGTTGTTGTAATTCTCCTGGTCCCGCTAATAACAAGCACCGTTTACTACAAAGTTTTATCTCCTTTTTCCCTTCCCGATCTTTCTTTTGCCCTTTTCTTTCTTTTACTCGCCATTAGTTGTATGCTCTCTTATTTATTACTGAAATTTGAAAAAAGCCTGGCGCTCCAGCCATTATTAAAAGCTGCCTTTCCAGTAAATGCCACCATCTTTCAACTCGCTTATTTTTCGCTTAATTTATATTTTTTAACCAAAGACAAGTATATGAAAATTGAAGAACACAGGGGCATTTGGAGTAAGATCCAACAATTTCCCCTTGATGACCCAAATGCAGCCATTACCTTCTCGCACAAATTGGCTGCCACGCAAAACTGGTCGCCCGACTTTACTGCACGGGTTGTTGAGGAATACCGGAAATTTCTCTTCTTATGTTGTATCTCTCCAAATGGCGCTTCACCCTCACAGACTGTAGACGAAGTCTGGCACCTGCACCTCACTTACACAAAATCGTATTGGACCGATTTGTGTAAAAACACACTCAACATAAACATTCACCACAACCCATCCCAGGGAGGGGATGAAGAAGACCACAAACACCGTGAGTGGTATGCCGAAACCCTGCTATTGTACGAGTCGGTTTTTGGCACACCACCGCCGGACGACATCTGGCCACCGCCGAAAATGGAATTGCCAATACCAGAACCGGCCTGGCATCTCCGAAATGAAATGATTGTTCTTTTTGTAATTCTGTTATCGCTCCCGCTCATTATTAGTGCCATCCGGCACGACGTTTTATTTCCCTTCGCACTCCCAGGTCCGCAATTTTTAGTTTTCTTCCCACTACTGGCACTAAGTTGTATAATTTGCCACATCATTCTTCAGTACGACAGAAACCGGCCTTTACAACAACTGGTAGTTGAACACTTTCCCACAGATGCTACTATTTTTCAAACAGCACTATTATATTATGGAAAGCATCGGTCTGTACAAACAGGTATTGTAGACCTGATACGCAGGAATTTACTCAGTGTTTCTTCGGACGAAGTTTTCACGCTTCACAAAAACCGGTATCAAAAACTGGTAAACGAACAGAACCCGTTAATAGCAGGTTTTCTGAACGAAGAACGCGAAACGGTAGAGTATAGCACCATAGCGAGTGTGTGGTACAGAGAAGAATATATACGGCATCCGGCTTTGCAAAAGTTGCGTTCGCTGGCGCAGTGTAAAGAATCTTTCCTGAAAAAGTACAACCTGCTACTTATTCCTTTTGCAGTATGCATTATCAGGTTCTTCCAGGGAATGTATAACAGTAAACCGGTAACCTATCTTTTCGGTGAAATGCTCGCCCTGGTGGCAGTAACAGTGTTGGTACAAGTGACCACATCGAGGTATGCAATAGTATTAAGCAAAATAAAAGAACTTATACATGATCCCTTCGGGGCAGTTTTGCGATATGATGATGAAGTGGTTCTCTCGTATGCCCGGGGTAAGAATTCAATTGAAGTTTTTGCTGAAGGACTCTTGCTGGTAACCATCTTCACTCCCTGGGCCAGCCTCGATCATAATAACCCATTACCTAAACCCGGCGATGGCGGCGGGGGCTGCGGCAGCAGTTGTGGTGGCGGATGCGGTGGTGGTTGTGGGGGCTGTGGAAGTTAGTATGATCTTAGTTTTATGTTCAAAGTGTATAGTTCAAAGTTTTAGTGTTTTTAAAAGATGCCAGAGACCCACGGTTTCTGGTTTGTTGTTTATATACCCGACATAAAAAAAGGTGCGCTCCGCCATGATGGAACACACCCGTTATTCGTCAACTATTCCAAACTATAATTTTCTCCTGTGCTGTTGTTGAAAGATTAGATTGCTTCCCTAAAGTTCTATATTTTTGTTGATAAGTCAAATTGATTGATATTATAGAACCATAGATAAAATCTATTATGACGTTTGTACAGTTGGAATATGTGGTAGCAGTAGACACCTACCGGCATTTTGCCACCGCCGCCGAGCATTGTTTTGTTACCCAGCCTACCTTAAGTATGCAGGTGCAAAAACTGGAAGAAGAACTGGGCGTAAAACTTTTCGATCGCAGTAAACAACCGGTTGTACCTACCGAAATAGGCGTGGAGATCGTTGAGCAGGCACGCCGCATCCTGTCGGAAAAGAACGTGATCAGCGAAATGGTTCAAGCCAAAAAAGGCATCCTGACCGGCGAACTGCGTATTGGCATTATTCCCACCCTGGCTCCTTATTTACTTCCGCTATTCATACAAAGTTTCTACAAAAAGTATCCGCATATAAAACTGGTAGTGCAGGAACTGATGACCGAGTACATTGTTACCCGCCTGCGCGAAGGACGCATCGATGTAGGCATACTGGTAACGCCCTTACAGGAGAACGGTATCAAGGAACACGTGTTGTTTTATGAAGAGCTGCTGGCTTATGTTTCGCGCAAGAATACGGCCTATAAAAAAACATATGTACTGCCGCAGGACATTGACCCGGAGAAATTATGGTTGTTGGAAGAAGGTCATTGTTTCCGATCGCAGATTGTAAACCTGTGCGAATTACGCCGCGCCAGTGAAATGGGCACCCATTTCGAATATGAGGCCGGCAGTATTGAAACCCTGCGCCGGATGGTGGAATTGAATGATGGCATCACTATATTGCCCGAGCTCACCACGCTCGATATGACGGCCCGTCAACTACAACTCATCAGGCATTTTAAAAAGCCCGCCCCCATGCGCGAGGTGAGCATTGTAGTGCACCGCGATTTTGTAAAAAAGCGCCTGATCGAAGCGCTGAAAGAAGAGATCATTAATGCGATCCCGGATAAAATAAAGTTGAATAAGGATCAAAACGTTGTTCCTATTTAGCAGGTGCCCGAAGCTTACTTCCTGCTTCGTTATCTAAGCAAAGAATCCATTATTTGTTTATAAACAGGAAAGTCAGGGATATCATTATGTTTTGCTCCATTAATCGTGATATACTTATCCGTAGGCTTCAAAAATGATATCAATTTTTTTGAATTACGAATGGGAATAGTATAATCATCGGTGCCATGGAATATCACCACCGGGTTGGTGATCTCCTTCAGGTACTGCCAGGTAGGTACTTTAAATTTGATCATATTGTTTACCGGGTATACCGGTAACCAGGTTCCGATGAGGGAAGGAAAACTATAATACGGTGATTCCAGGATCAATGTTTTGCAGTCGCGCAAGGTAGCCAGCTGGGCGGCAATGCCAGTGCCCATTGATTTACCGTAAATGACGATGCTGTCTTTCGCAAACCTTGCCCGCGCCAGTTTGTAAAATACCAGTGCCCAATCGTACAACTGCTTTTCGGTGAATTCGCCGGTGCTTTTGCCAAAACCGGGATAGTCGATCATCCACACATCATAGCCCCGGCTGGTAAAATCGGGCGCCGCCTTCGCATAATGGGTAATGTTTTCTTTATTGCCATGAAAATACAACACCACGCCTTTAGGTTGCGGTTGATTGGCCGTAAACTGAATGATGTTGATGTTCGATTTCCGCGTGTAAGGCAGGTTCACTTCCTTGAACGGATAGGGAAAGCTGTATTGCGACTGCCGGGTTATTTCCTGCGGATGGAACAGTATTTTATCCTGTCCGTAATAAATGACAATCCCAATAATACAATATATGAGAATGAATAATTTAAGCCAGCGAAAGAGGATCTTCTTTTTCATAACAGGGCTGCAAGGTAACACGTCCTGAGCGAAGTCGGAGATCAATATTTCAGGATGTCCCTGATAAAATTGTGGTATTCGGGAAAGGAGGGCAGGTTGTTATGGCGGCCGCCAACAATCCTGATGAGGGTGATCTTATGGGGATTGATGGCCTGCAATTTTTCGCTGTGCCTGATGGGGATCAGCCGGTCGCGGGTACCATGAATGATGTAGGTGTGGCAGTTTACATGGCGGATCCATTTATCGGTGCGCAGCTGGTACCGTAAAACCCAGTTTACGGGCAAGATGGGCAGGAACCGTTTTACCACAATGCGGAAATTATAATACGGTGAATCAAGAATGAGGTAGCGTGGTTTGTTGTCTGAAGCGATCTTTGCGGCAAAACCACTGCCGATACTGCGGCCATAAACAATAATGTGGTGTTCGGGATACTTTCCAATTAAAGTATTATAAACAAACTGCATATCGTCCAGCATGTCCTTTTCACTGCGTTTACCGGTGCTTTTGCCAAAACCCCGGTAATCAACCAGCACTACATCGTAATCGTACCGGTAAAAATCACGGGCATACTTAGCCCAGCCTTTTATACTGCGGGTATTGCCATGAAAATACAGGATCAGTCCCTTTGGATCGGGGCGGTAAAAGTGCAGGCCATTGATGCGCACGCCCGGCGACACATCGAAATTTAATTCATTGAACGGCACATCGTACCGGAACTGAAAATCGGCTGGTAATTTTTCGGGTTTGAATATAAACCGGTCCTGGATGAAATAAGCTACTATGCTCAATAGCAGCAGACCTCCAATAATATAGTAAACGAACGTAGGCAATTGTTATGGTTACAGCATACAAGTTACTGTTTTTCATCTTTGCCCTTTACTTTGCCCGCCGTCCGCGTGCCGCTGAAGCTTTAGCGGAGGCGCAAGCTTTAGCGTAGGCGGGCCTTCTCTTACAAGCTTTCTTCCCCACCATGATAAACCCGTTTCAGGCTCAGGTTGGGTACCGGCGCCACAATAAGCGGGAATTTTTCGATGGTCACATTGCTCACGTCCAGACCAAAACCGCGTTCTTCCGACAAACTGTATTCCTTCACCATGAAGTACAACCGCATGATCATTTTCTCGAAGAAGGGGAGTTCGATATCCTGGCTCAGGTATTTTTCCATTACAATAAACTGGAAGTCGCCCACCACATTGTTCCGTTCCAGGCTTTCGTACCGGCTGGTAATATTCACCTCTTTATTGGCTACCAGGTCGGCCACCACTTTACGGAACATGAGGTTGATCTTGGGCTCCATTCTGAACCCTAACCGGAATTCAACCCTGATGATGTCATTGGGAATAATGTGTTCTACCGAATAATCGCAGGTATATGGATCGTCGAGGGTATCAACGTGCACAAACCAGTAGATATCTGCCCGTTTGGGCTTTTTATTCAGGATGGAATAAATGATCTTATGCTCAATTTCCTTGGGGTTATTGGCGCTGGTTAGGTATACCAGGTGCGTGGAATATTTAGGAACGGTTTTGTCGTTGCTCAATTCCTGGATCTGTGGTATATAATGTTCCAACCGAACAAACTCCACATACCGGTTCTTGATCTTACGGCTGCGGTACCAGATGTACATCACAAAGAACAGGCCGCCGCCTACCAGCAGGGTTACAAAACCACCATGCGGGAATTTTTCCAGGTTGGCAAACAGAAACGACAATTCCAGGGTGAAGTAAACGATCAGGAACATATAGATCCACATGGGTTTGGCCCGCCGGCTTACCAAAAAGTTGGCAAACAGGATGGTGGTGGCAAGCATACAGATGGTGATCGCCAAACCATAAGCCGCATCCATATTGGAAGATTTCTTAAAGTATAGAACCATGCCCACGCAACCTACAAACAACAGCATATTAATGCCGGGAATGTATAACTGACCTCTTTCTTCGGTGGGGTAACTGATCTTCAGTTTGGGCCACAGGTTCAGGCGCATGGCTTCACTGATAAGCGTAAACGACCCGCTGATGAGGGCCTGGCTCGCAATGATGGCCGCGGCGGTGGAAATTAAAATGCCCGGGATCAAAAACCAGTGCGGCATCATGGCGTAGAACGGGTTGAACCCCGCACTGATCATCTCGTGGGTTATTACCTTGCCATGGAAGTTCGAAAGCAGGTAGGCGCCCTGGCCCAGGTAGTTCAGAATGAGGGTAGTTTTTACAAATATCCAGGAGTACCGGATGTTGGCCCGGCCGCAGTGGCCCAGGTCACTGTAAAGGGCTTCGGCCCCAGTTGTACAAAGGAACACGGCTCCCAACAGCCAGAAACCTTTGGGATAGTTTGCCAACAGGTCTATTGCGTAATAAGGGCTGAGGGCCTTAAAAATATGCAGATCGTCTAACAGGTGTGAGGCGCCCAGCACGGCCAGCATACTAAACCAGCAGAGCATGATGGGGCCAAACATTTTGCCTATGGCAGTAGTTCCAAATTGTTGCAGAAAGAACAGTACGCTCAAAATGGCAATAACAATATAAACAATAGTACGATCTTCAATTTGGCCCAGGTACTTGATGTTGCGTAAACCCTCGATGGCGGAGGTAACCGAAATGGGTGGCGTTATCATCCCATCGGCCAACAGGGCGGCGCCTCCCAGCATGGCGGGTATCACCAGCCATCTTCTTTGCCTGCGCACTAGTGCGTATAACGAAAATATGCCTCCTTCGCCGCGGTTATCGGCTTTCAGGGTAAGCACAACGTATTTGAGAGTCGTTTGCAGGGTGAGTGTCCAGATAATACAGGACAATGAACCCAGAATCAATCTTTCATCTATAGTCCGGCCCCCGGTAATTGCATTCAGAACGTACAATGGAGATGTTCCGATATCGCCATAAATAATTCCTAACGCAATAAGTAGGGTGGCTACGGTAACTTTGTTAATATTTTTGCCCACGATAGTTGTCGCTTATCCCGTTATCAAAGGGTTTTTTGTAAAAATAATAGAACCCCGGGTTAGTAACCCGGGGCGCGCTGGTACAAAGGTATACGTAAAAAAATTAATTCTCTACGATATCTTCAAATCAGTAAGGCTACGAAATGTATGCATTTTGAGTTGTTTCTGAATCATGAAAAATGAATGCTTAAATTTATATTGAAAGTTTGGGCAGTCGTTTAACAATCAGTAATTTGGCATATAACATGTATTGCACCATCATGACGAAATATTGCGAAAAAATCGGGCGGAAAGGGCTCCTGGTAGCACTGTTGCTGGTTGCTTTTCCCTTCATTAGTACCGCTCAGAAGATCACCTATTCCGAAGCAGAAAGGGAAGACAGCCGTCGTACAGATTTTGAGATCATTGGGAAAATAGGTGAGAATATCCTGGTTTTTAAAAATAACCGGAACGAAAACGCCATCAGCGTTTACAACCAGGATATGAAATTATTGGAACGGGTGAAAGTTGATGCGTTAGACGACCGTTGGATCAATGTGGATTTTGTGCCGTACACCGATCACGTATGGATGATCTACCAGTTTCAGCGCAGAAGCATAGTGTATTGCATGGCGGTTAAGCTCGATGCCAATGCCAAACGCCTCACTGAGCCGGTAGAACTGGATACTACCCGCATTGGCTGGGCTGCCAGTAATAAATTGTACACCACCGTCTTCAGCGACGACAAGCAAAAGATCATGGTGTTCAAGATCAATAATAAGAATCCCAAAAACTTCCTGTTCACCACCCTGTTGTTCAATGGCGAAATGCAATTGCAGAACAAGCACCATATGAGCATGGCCATGGAAGAGCGGAACGATTTTTTTACCGACTTCCTGCTGGATAATGATGGGGATATGGTGTTTGGCAAATTTGTGCGAAAGAACGGGAGCGATTACATCACCAACCTGGAGCTGATTATTAAAAAAGCGGGCGAGGAGAAATTCACTACCCGCGATCTGGAACGTAAAGACGAACGGGTACTGGATGAAGTGAAGGTAAAAATTGACAATACTAACAAGCGTTATTTGTTTTCGGCCCTGTATTATAAACAAAAACGAGGCAATGTAGAAGGGTTGTACACCGTGATTTGGGATAAAACAGCCGATTCGGTGCTCAGGGAACAAATGCTCACCTTTAACGACGACCTGCGTAAACAGGCCAAGGGGCCCGATGCCAACCTGCGCATTGCCTTTAATGACTATTTCATTAGTGATATTATCATAAAGCGCGATGGCGGTTATTTACTTACTGCAGAATCAATGTATACTACATCGCGCGGTGGTACGTTTAATAGGTGGGATTACCTGGGTTGGAACAACCCCTGGTCGTCGCCACTTGACTATAATTACTGGTCGCCCTATTATAGTCCCTGGCGGTCGCCCTGGAACAGGTATGGAGGTTCAGCTGCTACCCGGTATCATGCAGAAAACATCATGGTGCTGTCGTTCGATAAGGATGAAACACTGCAATGGAGCAATGTGATCTCCAAAACGCAGTTTGACGATGAAACGGATGCCCTGGTATCGCATACCTTGATGAATACAGGCGGCGAGTTGCATTTTTTATTTAACTTATACGAACGCAGGACCTTATTGTTGAACGATCACAGTGTTGACGCCGAAGGTAAAATTACCCGGCACCCAACACTGAAAAACCTGGAAAGAGGCGTGGAATTCATGCCCAGACTGGGTAAGCAGTTAAGCACCAATTCCATACTCGTTCCCTGTCAATACAGAAACTATCTTACGTTCGCCAAAATTGAATTTTAAATTACTGTTTGAGTGACAGGAATATTCAAGCAAAAAACCTCCAGCAATATCCTGTTATTGCTGGTTTATGGTTTAATTCTGAAATTTAATTGCTTTCTGCACCCTGCCGGTCCAATACAACAACCGGAAGATCATTTCTTATACAACTGGCTCATTGAGTGGTTAAAACCACTGCATATACCGGCGGTTATATACGTGCTCATCACTTTTTTGCTGCTCTACAGCCAGGCGCTTTTATTCAATCGCATTTGTAACGACCAGAAGCTATTGCCCCGGCAAAATTATCTGGCGGCCATGGCGCATATGCTCACCACCTCGCTTTTTGTGGAGTGGAATTATTTTTCGGCCCCGCTGCTGGCCAATACCTTTCTCATCTGGATCTTTTACCGCATGACCACCCTGCCCACTATTCAAAAACCGGGACCAACCATTTTTAGTATTGGGGTGCAAATAGGCATTGTTACATTATTATACCGCCCGGCGGTTGTATTTGTATTGCTGATCTTGCTGGCCCTGTTCATTATGCGGCCTTTTCGCCTTAGGGAGTGGGCTATAAATATCCTGGGTATTACCATGCCGTATTATTTTCTGGCGTTGGTGCTGTATCTGGGTAACAAATGGGACTGGAACAAGATAAAACCGGCTTTTAGCATCGGTTTGCCTGCCATTCCCTCATCGGTATATACCACCATCAGCATAACCCTGTTGATTATACCATTTATGATCGGGGGATATTATGTACAGGCCAACCTCAACAAAATGTACATTCACGTACGAAAAAGCTGGAGCCTGTTGTTGCTGTACCTGATTATGGCCATGCTGATTATTATGGCCGATGGCGGCAATAATTACATCAGCTGGATGTTGTGTTCGGTGCCCATTACCGGCTTTCACGCCGCCGCTTATTTTTATCTCAATTCCCGCCGCCTGCCCATGATCATTCACTGGATCTTGTTTGGATATGCGATCTATCTTAATTACTGGCTTATCTAATAAATTGATAGTTATAATTTTATAGTGGCTGTTCCAGGTTCCGGGCTTCAAGTTTCAACGATTCATACCTGTAACCTGTAACTTGGAACCTGTAAACGCAACTTGTGTTATCTTTGCACCTTATTTGTTCAAATTCCCGCTTAAAACAATAAATATTACCAGATGAAATTTGGTGTTGTAGTTTTCCCCGGCTCCAATTGCGATCGCGATATGCAGGATGCCTTGCAAAATGATCTGAATCAGGAAGTAATTATGTTATGGCATAAGGAAAAGGACCTTAGTATGTTCACTACAGAAGACTGTATCGTGCTGCCGGGTGGTTTTTCTTATGGCGATTACCTGCGTACAGGCGCCGTTGCCCGGTTCAGCCCTATTATGCAAAGCGTGATAGAGTTTGCCAATAAAGGCGGCAAAGTGCTGGGAGTTTGTAATGGTTTACAAATATTATGTGAGGCGCGTTTATTGCCCGGCGCATTATTACGCAATGCCAATCAACAGTTTATTTGCAAGAACGTATACATTAAAGGCGTAGGATCTGATAAAGCACTGAAAATACCTATCGCGCATGGCGAAGGAAGATATTTTGCAGATGAAGCTACGTTAGATAAACTGGAGAAAAATAACCAGGTAATATATCGTTATTGCAACGAAAATGGCGAGGTTACACAACTGAGCAACCCAAATGGCGCTATTCGCAATATCGCCGGAATATGTAATGAAGGACGCAATGTGTTTGGCATGATGCCTCATCCTGAAAGAGCCACCAATCAATCATTGGGTAATACCGATGGACACATTGTTTTACAGTCATTGCTCATAGGGGCGAATGCCGTTGCCAACCAAAAAGCTGCGTTGGTAAATTTTTAAATAATTATTAAGATAATTTGTTACACTTTTGGAACAGGTAAACTGTTTTAATAAGTAAACAAAAACAACATGAAGGTAACTCTGCTCTCACTTTTGGTAATGATGATTAGTGCTGTGTCATTTGCACAGTCAAGTACTCAGGTTAAATGGACTTTTTCTTCAAAGAAAATAGCCGATAAAACATATGAAGTGCACGCGACAGCAACTGTCACGGGCAACTGGCATATTTATTCTCAAAATGTAGGAGTGGATGGACCTATCCCTACTGCCTTTACTTTCACCAAGAATCCATTGGTTACTTTGGATGGACAGCCAAAAGAAACCGGCAAGCTGATAACGAAAGATGAAGAAGTTTGGGGTGGAAAAGTACGATATTACGAAAACAAGGTTGAATTTATACAGTTGGTCAAAGCAAAAAGCGCCGCAAAAACCAATGTGGCCGGTAAAGTAGAGTATATGGTTTGTAACGATGAAAAATGTTTACCGCCATCAGAAACAACTTTCTCTGTTGCCATCGGTGGTTAAAGCTGTATAATGTAAATTAATAAATGATATAAACGGGTTCTTATTGATAAGAACTCGTTTGTTTTTTAAATTCAACCAGTATCTGTTTTATGAAACATTTTGTATGGAGTTTAATAATGCTGCTTTTTATTAACTCCACTGTGGTTAAGGGCCAGGATTCAACTGCTTACCAATGGGAAGTATCCGGTAAAAAAATACAGGATAAAGTATACGAATTAACCTTCTCAACAACAGGCAGCCCTAAATGGCAATTATACGGCCCCAATGAAGTGATCAGCGATGTGCCGGCTGTAGAACTGGAGCTGGCCGATTCTTCCATTCAAATAACAAAACCTTTTAAAGAGGCAGGCGATAACAAAACATTCAAAAATCCCATTTTTGACAATGCTTCTTTTAAAATATACGAAGGCAAAGCCGCTTTTACTGCAACGATAACTTTTACCGGCGATGTACCTGCGAAATTATTAGGTACTTTTCGCTATACTTATGGAAAGAACGATGAGTTCTACCCGTTAAATGCCTATGCTTTCTCCGTACCGCTTGAAGGCGGAATGGCCGCAACGGATGATATCCGGGTACAATCGTTCGATCTGAAACACCCGGTAAGCGGTTGTGGTGATGATAATACCGGCGGTAAAGGCATGCTCAGCATTTTCTTCCTGGGTATGCTCGGTGGCTTTATAGCTTTATTTACGCCCTGCGTTTTCCCGTTGATCCCATTAACGGTTTCGTTCTTTACCAAACAGTCTAAAGACAAAAAGAAAGGAGTAACCAACGCTCTCCTGTATGG
>NZ_JBJMLX010000027.1:0-6025 GCF_045805085.1 Niastella sp. | reverse complement strand
CACTACTACCCGCCTCATTCGCCAGTTACCGGAGCCTTACAGCCTCATTCCCGTGATCGCCCTAACCGCCGACGCCATGCAGGGCGACAAGGAAAAATGTATTGAGGCCGGGATGAACGATTATATTTCAAAACCTTTTAAACTGGAAGAAATAGAATCAGTATTGAAAAAGAGAATGTTATTGGTGTAGCAACGCCGTTGGCTAAATTTTAACAACCAACCCGTAACTTTTTTACAACCTGAACGACCTATAATTTGTCTTAATTCTAAGTAAATTCAGGAAATGAAGAAACAACCCTCTTTGGCGTTTTGTGTGTTGATGGACCTCATCGGTTATGCCACTTACATCATACCCGGTCTGGGTGAGTTGGGCGATATCATTTGGGCGCCCATCTCAGGTATCATTTTCTTTATAACCTTCGGTGGCTGGAAAGGTGCAATGGGTGGGATGTTCAACTTTGTAGAAGAGATCCTGCCAGGAACCGATTTTATTCCCAGCTTCACTATTATGTGGTTTCTTAAACGACTGGGTAAGCCGCAACAACAAGAGCCAATCAGAACAATTAAAATTGGTTAGGTTTACCCTACAACAAAGCGGTAGCCTACGCCCTTGATGGTAATTATTTCCATCAACTCGTCTTCTTTTAGATAGCTGCGCAATTTGGTAATGTATACATCCAGGTTGCGGGAGTTAAAAAAGGAGTCATTACCCCACAGCAGGTTTAAAATGTCTTTGCGATCAATGATCTTATCGCGGTTTTCATACAACAATTTCAACAACTCACTTTCGCGGAACGACAATTTTCGTTCTTCATTATAACCCGACAACAACTGCCGCGCAACATTGAAGTTATAGTTGCCAATTTGCAGGGTGTCTTTGCCATTGATGGTTTTGGCGCCCGGTTCCTTAAAGCGCAAGGCATTTTCAATACGCACTATTAATTCTTCCATGCTGAATGGCTTACGAATGTAATCGTTACCACCAAGGGAGAACCCTTTTACCAGGTCGTCGGTTTGTGTTTTGGCCGTAAGGAAGATGATAGGCACCCGGCCATTTATTTCGCGTATTTCACCGGCAATGGTAAAACCATCTTTATTGGGCAGCATTACATCGAGCACGCAAACATCAGGATTCATTTCGCGGAAAATGGAAAGCACATTGGTACCATCGCTTTCCATCACCACTTCAAACTGGCGGCTCTCCAGGCTTTCTTTTACAATTTTACCCAGAAACAATTCATCTTCTACGTATAGTATTTTGATCTTGCTCATGAAGCTGCAGGAAGTTTAATAATAAAACGGCTACCAATTCCAGGCTCACTTTCTACTTCAATGGAGCCATAATGCCGCTGAATAACATAGGACACATAGCTCAATCCCAGTCCATACCCTTTTACATTGTGGGTATCGCCCGAAGGAACACGGAAAAACTTATCGAAGATCTTTTTGTGGTATTCTGCCGGAATGCCGATGCCATTATCAGACACCAGTAAGAAGATCTGTTCGGTTTCGTCCTTAAGGTCAATACGAATGGAGGGATTATCCTTACTATACTTCAACGCATTATCCAGTAAATTGAACAACACACTGGTTATATGCAACCTGTCTGCATTAATGCCGTACCGGTAACCCTTCAATTGAACATTTACCTCTGCCTGATATTTTTCAAATTGCAGCTTCATGGAGCCTACTACCTCCTTCACCAGTACAGCCAGGTCAACAGCTTCTTCTTTCAACTCCACCTGGTGTTTTTCAAACATCGACAATTTAAGCACTTTATCAACCAGGAACGATAAGCGTTGCAATTCATTGGAAGAAATGGCGAGGTATTCCTTTGTTCGCTCCGGATCGTGCAGGGCGTCAAAATTCCGTAAAGCTTCAATGGCCACACTTACAGTAGCAATAGGCGTTTTCAGCTCATGGGTAATATTGCTGATAAAGTCGTTCTTGATCTTTGTTAGTTTGCGTTGCTGGATTAAACTGCGCAACAACAGTGCAAACGATAAGGCGGTAAGTCCCACCAGCACCACCGACAATAAAAATTGCGGCCACATTTTCTGTAATACAAACGTGTTGGTGTTTGAAATAGCCAGTCTGAAGGTTACAGGATGATTAAAACCTACAGTCATTTCATTATCCCTGTCAAAAGTTGGTGATAGCCTCATGCTATCCTTATCCGGTACCACTTTCCGACTGGTTATTGAGAACGAAATGGGGATCCTTTCCTGCTTTAATAATTTCGCATACCTGGCAGAAAGCTCTTTTACGCTAATGCTATCCTGCAGGGAATCAACTCTACTTAATACCCGCACCATACCCGGAGCGGGCCCATCTTTGAATATTTGGATCTCATCCAGCGAAACCGGCGGCTGACCGGGACGGGGCAACTGACTTAAATCTTTCCGGGTCACCATAACGCGAAACTGTTTCTGGCCAAGGGTATCCATCACCCTTTGGTGCATGGCGTCTATTATCCCAACTGCACCGTAACGTACCCGTTCAAAATGAACATCCGCATTGGTGTCCAGCTTTAGTTTCTCCACCCTTATGCGTTGTATGGTCTCGCGAAATAAAACATGGGTCCTAAAGGCCAGTTCATGCTTTTCTTCCCGGAAGTTTTTGGCAAGCCAGTAAAGCTGGAAGGTTGCTACAGCTATTATAGCCAGCAACATTAAAATAACCTGTAAATACAATCGGCGCCCATGCATAACCTTACAAAAGTAGCCGAATAATGCCGGCTGGCTAATGTCATTAACCTTAATTAACATTAATCATAGATGTATTAACCTGTTACCGTTGGCCACTGCTATAGTTTTGAAACAAACAATAATGAATATGAAAGCGATATACTTTATAGCCGGTTTACTAATATCCGGGAACGTATGGGCGCAACAACAAAGCGGCCGGGTAGTGTATGAGTTTACCAGGCAAATGATGCTACGAACCGATGTACGTGAGGGCGGCGGTGGTATGGAGATGGCGGGGCCGCCGCCGGCGCAAAGGACGCATGTAATTAAGCTTGAAGTACTGTTCGGTAACAACCAAATGCTGCGCCGGTCGCTGGAAGAAAATGTAGCTCCCGAATTCGGCAACGAAAACGGTATACAGTTTCACGTTGGCCTGGGCGACGATGACATTACCTGGCTCAATTTTACCGAAGGCCGTAAGGTTGAACAAAAGGAGTTTGCCACCAAACAATACCTGGTTACCGATAGTGTTCGCAAAGGGAACTGGAAACTTACTGGCGAAACAAGGACTATCCTGGGGTATGCATGTCAGCAGGCTATTACCACCCGGCCCGGCAAACGCAATATGATATCGATGGAAAACGGGGTTATGAACCGAAAGGAGTTGCCCGATACCAGCAACATTATTGCCTGGTTTACGCCTGCGATCCCTGTATCGACCGGTCCTGACTTCGAAGGCCAGCTACCCGGTTTAATTTTACAGATCGATATTAACGGTAACACCACCTATAAAGCGGTGGAAGTATCGCAGAAAGTTGATGTGGCCGCGATCAAAGAGCCTAAAAAAGGCAAAAAAGTAACGGCTTCGGAATTTTCTAAAGAACGGGATAAAACAATGGAACAAATGCAACGTAATGGCAGAGGAGGATGATTTGCATGAACAATTAATGGTTTTTCTTTTTTTCGCATATAGCATTACTTATAAAAAGCATTGCCACAATCATCAAAAGATAATGATGGTCGTCATGAAAAAGCTTTATAATTCATTCTACTTTTATATAGGTTTTTCATAGGATATTGGATTAACACGAGGCCCCGATTCTTCGGGGCCTTTATCTTTTCTAACCTCATTACTTAGTATTTTTTTCGCTGCATTCCTATAAAAAAGTTAGCGCAAATCAATAAATAGATAAACTTCTGTTTTCGATGATGATGGTCATAGGTAATATCAGTTTTTGATATTACCTTCCAATTGGTTTTTCATAGGATATTGGATTAATACGGGGCTGGATGTCTATCCGGCCCTCTTTTTTTTAATCCCGCGAAAGGATCAATGCATTGTAAGGCCCCATGTTTATAGCAATACTGTATTCCTGTTCATCCTTTTTGCTTGTAAACGTTTCCACATCAAACGCAGGCGAATCGGTAAACGATTCATCATACCCTTTCCAGTCACTGTTGAACCGTACTTTCCATATACCTTCTTCCGGTACGCCAATCACATAGTCCTTATGTTCTTTATTCATAAAATTCAAAACAACAATGGTGCTGTCCTTTGGACCGCCCTCATACCAGCGATGAAAGGCTATTACTTTATCCTTGTTGTTTACATGTGTGATGCGGGTATGCTGGCCCGCTAGACCTTTGGTAAACCCTTCCATATTTCGGCGTAACCGTATACAATCGCGGTACAAACGGGCAATGCCTTTAAAGTCGCTGAATTTTGACCAGTCGAGGGGTATGTTATCATCAAACCAGCCATCTTCCACAAATTCCTGCCCCTGGAAGATCATCGGAATGCCGGCAGCCGTAAAAACCAGTACGGCGCCCAATACCGATCGCTTTTTGGCAAACCAGTTCTGCGCATCGCCCGGTGCTATTTCTTCCGGCACCCGCGTTTTGCCATTGGCCACATCGTCGTGCGATTCGGTATAAATCACCCGTTGAAAGGCATCGCCATTAAAATTATGCATAATGGCAAATTGTATCTTATCCAGATCACGGTGGTCATCTTCAGGCACCTTTAAAACATCCCGCACACTGAAGGTGAAGGCAGGATCCCATTGGGTATTATACCCCTGGCCGTTCTCTTCTGCTTTTTTGGTGATCCATTCATTGTTCTGCAGGTCTTCGGCAATCTTTATCTTCCAGGGGTAGCGTTTATTCATTTCTTCATTTATCCATTTCATCAACGACCAGCCTTCGGGCAGATCTGCTTCGGGCAAATTTTTACCTTGCGCATTGCGAACAAACAGCAACGCATCGGTACGCAGGCCATCTATATGGTAATCTTCGAGCCACATCAGGGCATTGTCGCGCAGGTATTGCCGAACCTCGGGGCGGCCATAATCGGGCCGGGTATGGCCCCAGGGCGTTTCAGCCCGCCAGTCCTGGTAGAAATAAATACCACCGCCGCCATTCTCGCTCCAGCCATCAAATTGCCACAGGTCCAGGTCGGAAGGCCCAAAATGGTTATACACCACATCGAGGATAATGGCAATCCCTAATTCATGGGCTGTATTGATGAGCTCTTTAAGCCCCTTTACACCGCCGTAATCTGATTCAATAGCATACGGGTGCGATAAATTATACCCCCATGAAATGCCGCCCGGGAATTCGGTAGTCGGCATTATTTCAATGGCATTAATCCCGAGTGCTTTTAAATAACCCAACCGTTGTTTGGCGGTTTCAAAAGTACCGGGCTTCCCCTCTTCTTTTACATTGAACGTGCCGATGTGCATTTCATAGATCACCAGCTCATTCCAGTTTGGCATTTGAAAGTCCTGGTCCGTCCACTCAAAATGCGGATCTGTAATAATGGAATTACCAGATGAGTTGGTCAATTCCCTTGCATACGGGTCGTTGCGGTACAGCAAACCCATATCGGTTTGTAAGATGTATTTATATTGATTGCCTGCTTTGGCATCGGAAATATTTATCCCCCAATACCCGTTGCCTTCATGTGTCAAGGAGTGTTTATTCTTTGACCAGTTATTAAACTCCCCTGTAACAAATACCTTTTTTGCATGGGGCGCCCAAACTCTAAAGTATACGCCATTATCGTGGACAATGGAACCCATACCTTCTACATTGGTCACCGGTGTGGCGGCTGTTGTGCTTTTTGACATGGTAATAGTGTTTGTGGATTTCATTCCATACCCTGCAATTTTGTTACCATGCTCAACCTCCATTATATACTATCCGCCAATCATATGTATGCTGCGGGGCCCTCCTGAGGCATTCAACCTGCTTTTAGTAAGATTATAAGTAAAACTCAACAGGAAAAAGCGTTGCAGGTTTTTCACCCGCTTGTCTTCAATATAATTCTGACTGGTACT
>NZ_JBJMLX010000026.1:0-4573 GCF_045805085.1 Niastella sp. | reverse complement strand
CCTTTGCCGGCCACCAGTTTTTTATAGGGGTTCTCAATAAACGTTTTCAGATAATCTACGCCATTCACAAAAAAGGAAGGGAGATGTCCCTGGTCATGCACGATCAATAGCTGGCTGTTAGGCATGTATCGTTTAATGAGCCTGTTGTAATGGGGCCTGCACCAGGGGTCTATATCCCCCGCCCCAATAATGGCCGGAATATTTGAATATACGGGTTCTTTGGCGCCGGGTGGATCCGCTTTTACTTTCCAGCAATCGCAGATTGCATGATCGACATTGTTAAATTCATAACCCGCCAACCAGGGCAGGATCAGTTCCTGTTTCTTTACCAGCTCCTTGCGGGCATATGCAATCTGTTCAGAACAATATATAGAATATCGCATACCATGTGACAGGCGTTCATCGCCTTTAAATATTTCATCCAGTATTTCTTTCACATAGGGCTCATGCCGGCCATTGACTATTTCGTTCATCACAAACGGTACCGCTCTTATTTGCCACCGGTTCATCCGGTTCAACACCGCATCCAACAACTCCTTTTTTGTATAATGAATTTGGCGGGTTTGCGAATCACCTTTTACCTTATAAGCTAAAGCAAATGTTTTTCCCGTGATCTTCATAAAATACTGGTGGAACCGTTCTCTCAGGGTGCCGTAGGTGCTTTTATCTGTGGAATCGGCTTCGCAATTATCAAAAACCTGGTCAAACGCTTCGTTAATATTGACCAACCCTTCCTGTTCATAATTTGTAAAGGCTGGCAGCGGAGAATTTAAAATAAGGGACTTCACACATTCCGGATGATCTTTAGCAACAGTAAGCATTAGGCCACCACTATAGGATATTCCGAATAAATTCAATTTGCCCAACTGCAAAGCCAGCCGCAGGTCATTGATATCGGCAGCGCTTTCTATGGTATTATAACTGGAAAGGTTAATACCCTGCAACGCTAACCGTTTCCTACACTGTTTCACCGCTTCCAGGCGCAGGCTGTCTATCGACAGGTTTTCTTTATAGCCTTTTATTAGCGCTGTATTTATTTCCGGACAATCCAAACAGGGTACTGCTTTTTTTGAACCCCGCTGATCGAAGATGATAAAACTACCGAATTGAAAGAAATCAGATTTTGCAGTGATCTCCGTAAAATTAGCAATGGTGCTATACCCTGGGCCGCCGGTAGTAAATAAAGTAATAGCTGAGTCGGCAATTGATTTCTTTAAATAAACAAATGGCAGCTTGAGGGTCCTTCCGGCCGGCTGCTGCCGGCTTTCCGGCACTATTAAATAGCCGCATTTCGAAATAAGGGTGGGATCTACCTTTATCATGCAGGGACAAGGTTCAATCTTCGGCACATACCCCTGGGCAACAGCAATAGAACCGAGCAAAAGCAACAGGCCAATCATGCTATACTTCATACGTTCTGTTTTGAACAAAAATAGAAGGCGGAGTAACCGGCAGCAAGTAAAAATCGGACAATCTTACCGTTGTTGGGAAGTGAATCGGTATTGTGAAAGCTTTTGCCCGGTGAACTTTACCACGCTTTTATAAAAATGGCTCATATCATAATACCCATGATCATAGGGTGAAAAAACAACCGGATTGGCTACATAGCTGGTCAACGCGATCCTTGCCCGGGTAATGGCCTGAAAGTTCTTCGGACTGGTACCCACTACTTTTGTAAAGCACCGGTACAGCGTTTTTTCTGAGATGTATAATTTCCTGGCCAGTTCGCTGGTGGCCGATTCCAATCCTGCACCAGTAAACGCCTGCACGGTTTCCTTTATGCATTGCAGGTAAAAACCTTCCCGCTTGTTATTCTTTTCCAGCTTCTCTAGGAAAAAATTTTCAAACATTACTTTTCTATCTTCAAAACAACCCAACCTTTTCAGCTTTTTAATAAAGGAGGCTGGAATAATATCTTCAACCGGAATAACCTCGCTGCCAATAGTGGTCTGACTGATGCCAAAGATAGTTTCAAAACCACCGGGATTAAACTTGACCGTAAAAATGTTATCGGTAGGCAAATTCCTTCGTTCTACAATTTTGTTCCTTAGTAATAAAATATCCGTACGCTCATCTACGGTATGCCAGGCGTCTCCATTCTTTAACTGGTAAGATGTGCCCAGGTTCAACCAGATGGTGGGCGTGTAACTGGGAAAAAGGGTTACGGTAAATGGGGAAGCGCCAATAAAGCGGTCCATCGCATCGAGTGAAGATTCAGAAAAAAACTCAATAAGATCAACTAGCGCTTCGCAAGGTGTATTGAACCGGTATAGTTTCCTGATATTATCGAATATTTCCGTCATGTTTCGCTGGGATACTTTAACAAGATACAAAATCCAAAAACATGCCGCCGCTATTCAGCCATTTTTTGCTGCTGAAATTCTCTTTTAGACACATACCGCATACTTAAAAACACTAATACCAGATCAACTGAAACGAAAATGATCTTCGAGAGCAGATCGCCACTACATATATGCGCAATCAACGCCGATACCATGGTAATAATAAATCCCGCATACACCCATTCTTTTACCCGCAAAGGCGTAAACGGGAATAAAAGCACCGTTGCCCCAATGATCTTCAGTGTAACTAATTCTATTCTGAAATAATCAGGGAAGCCCAGCATTCGCAGGTCTGCAGCATGCGTGTACGAGTAGTAAGCACTAAACAACATAAAGAAACTGATAAAGCCTTTTGCTATCCAGTACTGCGTTTTTTTCTGTACCATATCGTTGCATTTTTATTCGAAAGCGTAATATTTTCAACAAAACTACTTCGTTTTAGAAATAAAACAACTATTTCCGTAGTTATTTATTTAATTTTACTTCTAAATCGAAGTATATTATGAATAAGACTGTTGAACTGGTAAATCACTGGGGCCAATTTGAAGAACAACATCCCAATGGTAACATCGAAGATTTTTGCCGGCATTACCTGGCGCATCAACAGCAAAAAAAGACCACCGGCAAACTGGTTGGCGGGGTTGTACCCTCGCTCAACAGTGGACTACTGCTCAAAATAATCGGCCGCATCAGCAAACTGAATATGGCGTACGCCAATCTTGCTCTTGAAGGAAGCGGCCTGCATCAAATTGAAGAATTCGGCATCTTGCAAACCATCAAAAAGGAAAAAAATCCTAAAAAAACGGAAGTCATTTATGCCAACCTGTTTGAATTAAGCAGTGGAACGGATATGCTGAACCGGTTAATACAACGAGGACTAATAAAAGAATACGCCGATAAAGAAGATAAACGTTCCAAACGGATAGAACTGACTCCAAAGGGCGAAAAAGTGGCAGCCAGCTGTCTGATTAAAATTGAAAAAAATGCCTCTATGCTCATGAATGATCTGAGCAATGATGATAAAGCGCTCTGTATTCAATTATTGAAGGGTGTTGAAATAAAATTTTCAGAACTCTGGCAAAAACATAAAGGACAGGAATTTGATGACATCTATGACGATCTAATGTCAGCTGACCAAACAAACAGGAATGACCGATAACAAACCTGAGCCCCCCACGAAAGAAATTTTAAGCTCCTCCGAAAGAGAATTCGCAATTTTATCCGCAGCTTTGTGTTGTCAATCGCAGCAGAGCATTATGAAAAAAGCCCAGTCGACAACCAATCTTCCCGGCGTTCTTTACAGTCACTTTGGATCCAAAAAAGTGGTGAGCGAACAGTTCATCCCTGAACATGGGTTGTGTCAGATCATTTCAGGCAAATTACAGGTAGTAGATTCCGGCCGGACAAAAACATTTGGCCCCGGCGACCTATTGTTCTATAGAAAGAACTTTTTGGCGAAGTTCATAAAACTAAACGACGGGCTTTTTCCCTACAGATCGATCACAGTTGTGTTTGACAGGATCGCACTTGCACAATTCAGCCGGCAATACAACCAGGGATTTGAAGAACCGTTTCCTGAAAAGGATGCCGTATTAAAACTGGACAGCAGCCTGCTGCTGGAGAATTATTTTCAAACCCTGCTACCCTATTTTGAAACGCCGCTGCCCGATCACCTGGTGAACCTGAAACGCCAGGAGGCATTGATGCTGTTGCTCCAGGTAAACCCGGCTTTCAAAAACATTCTGTTCGATCTTGATCAGCCGGGAAAAACAGACCTGGAGGCCTTTATGCAGCAGAACTTTAGTTTCAATGTGGAAATGAAAAGATTTGCCTATCTCTCGGGTAGAAGTCTGGCCACTTTTAAACGGGATTTTGAAAAGATATTTCACACCACGCCCAATCGCTGGTTACAGGAGCGGCGGTTGAAGGAAGCGCATTACCTTATCAAGGAAATGAAAAGACGGCCTTCAGAGGTATATCATGAAGTGGGTTTTGAAACCTTCGCCCACTTTTCCTATGCGTTCAAACAATTCTATGGAGTAAATCCATCGAAAGTATCGGTCACTAAAAAATAACTCGGAAACATATGAACAAAACCTGGTCATTATGAACACTTACTCCTTTTTATAATACTTGCCTACTCCAAATCCGCCACTAAAGCCAATAATGGCGCCAATAATATATTTTAGAAACCTTCCTGTTTTGCCCATATAAATAAACCACAAACCAGG
>NZ_JBJMLX010000025.1:0-19830 GCF_045805085.1 Niastella sp. | reverse complement strand
TCTTAAACAGGAAGGGCGCCTCGATGGCAGTATTGCCGGGATCATTCCTTCTGCTGGCCAGGTTATACCATACTTCGGGATGCACCAATGAGATCAGATCATTGTTGAGTTTTACGAGTTTTATCCCACCCCAGAATGAACCAAAGGATAGCCAGGCCGTATCATTATCATCAACAAACAAATTAGGGTCTATGGCGTTCCAGTCGTCACGGTTGGGCACTGATTGAACCAGTTTGCCCTGGTCTTCCCAATGATAATCAGGCGAACCGGGATGCAGGGTCTTGTTGGTAGCCACGCCTATGCAGGAAGTGTTCTTGCCAAAATCGGAAACCGCATAATACAGGTAATACTGTCCGTTATGAAAGCTGATATCCGGCGCCCAGGTATGTCCTTTAAAAGCAGGCAGCTCCTTTAAGACCCATGCAGGTGGCTGAGCAAATACCGGTTCCTCTTTCTTCCAGTCAACCCTGTTTACCGACGACCACACAGTAATGCCCTGACCGGTACAAAACATATAGTATACACTGTCCTGTTTTATCAGAACAGGATCGTGCGCAGGAATGGTTTGAGCGACTGAAGACAGGCTCAGGAAAAAAAACAGGTATATGATTAAATACTTCATTACGTATACCATATGAAGCCTATCAACTGGTTAACTGGTCAACTGATTAACGGGTCAACCTGGTTTGAATGATTTGATAAAAACATCAATCCAACTTTACCCGCAACACGCTGAAAGAATATGGTGCTGTATTCAGGACTATTTTCTTATTCTTTATTGCAATCGTTGATTCAACAGGGGCTACGTTGGTTGGACTGTCGAATGAATTCACCGCGGTGAGGTCTGACTGCATGGTTAACAATTTGCCTTTGGCGGCAAGCTTTTTTACGCCATCCAGTTGCAAGGTATTGTTCTGTGCTTTGTCAGAGGCGTTCACCACTTTAATGATCAGTTCATTGGCAGCGGCATCGATACAGGCCGAAGCGTACAGACTGTCCTGCCCGGCCACTGCATCCTTGTTTAAAGTAATGGGTACTGCTTTGGAACCTTTGTTCAGGGAGAATAATTTTTGCACCTGGTAATCGGGTGTGCCATATGCCTGCAGGTTGTTCACCCAAATAAGATCGGGCGCCCATTGCCAGCCATCTACATTCGCAAACAACGGTGCATAGGAAGCCATGCCTACTACATCGGCATTGCGTTCCAAGCCGGTCATGAAAGCCGCTTCTGACAGCGCTGCCAGCCAGGTATTGCGCTTGCTGCCCACCGTATTATCAACGTGGGAGGCGTATTCACCACCAAAAACCTTTGAACCGGTACGCGGATAATTATCATAACGACGCGCATTCTGCAGGAACCATTCCGGTTTGCGATAATAATGTTCATCTATAAAGTCTGCATTCAGCTTGCGCAGCTCGCCGTTCAGATAATCGAAACGTTCGCCATTAGGATCGGTGCCTGAGCTGCAGATCAATTTTATATTGGGATATTTTCCTTTTATAGCTGCCTGGAATGCTTTTAACCGTTCAATATATTGTGGTCCCCAGTTCTCATTGCCAATGCCCATCATCTTCAGGTTAAACGGAGCGGGATGGCCCATTTCGGCCCGTACCTTACCCCATTTGGTATTTACATCGCCATTGGCAAATTCAATGAGGTCCAATGCATCCTGGATAAATGGATCGAGGTCCTTCATGGGAACCAGCTCTGCAGAATTGAACTGACAGGCCATCCCACAATTCAAAATAGGTAATGGTTCTGCACCAATATCATCCGCCAACTGGAAGTATTCAAAGAAACCCAACCCAAATGTTTGAAAATAATCCGGTGCATTGCGATAAGGAAACTCAATATTCCACCGGTTGATCATCAGTTGTCTTTCTTCAATTGGGCCTACTGTATTTTTCCAACGATACCGGTTGGTAAGGTCGAACCCTTCTACAATACAACCACCGGGGAAACGGATAAAACCGGGTTTCATGTCGGCCAGCAATTGTACCATATCGGCGCGCATGCCACCGGGGCGGTTCTTCCAGGTATCACCGGGGAACAGCGAGATCATATCCAGGTCAACCGTACCATTGCCTTCGAACCAGATATTCAATCTGCCTTTTAATAAAGTTTCATTGGCATGAAAAGTTACGGCTGCTTTATGCCAGCTGTCGCCTGCTTCGGTTAGCGACAACACCGTATCCCCCACCACTCTTTTTGTTGAGTCTGTGAGTTCAATATGTAATTTCGTATGTGCCTCTGGTTGACGATATAATACAGAGAAGTCATAGCGCAGTCCTTTTTTGATACCCATGCCGCGGAAGCCTTCATTAGTGAGGCCCAGATCGCCTTTTACCGCATTGTTCATGGTAACGCGCAGAAAGCGGGGATTGCGGGTATTTTCTTCGCCCCTGTTTATCACCAGCAGTTCACCTTCCACCAACTTTTTGCGGTTCACCGTCCAGCCCATCATTGGTTTAAAAAATTCAAACGACCGGTTCTTTACCAGCTCAGCATAAATACCACCATCGGCCCCAAAGTTGATATCTTCAAAAAAGATCCCCCACATGGTAGGATCAACAGTGGCTTTTGTCTGTGCAGCATTTACCACCAGGGTGTGGTTTACCTGGGAATAGTTTTTTCCAACAAGCATCGTTAAGATCAATAGCAAAAAAGCAAATCGTTGTTTCATTATTCTTAGTTCTTAGTTATTGAGTTTGTTAGTTTGTTAGTTATTGAGTTCATTAGTTTGCATTTAACTAATAAACTTACTAACTCAATAACTTACAAACTTTTCTTTTTCCCAAAACAGCAACACCAGCATTATTAAGCCTTGTAAATACCAAAGTACTACTTTTCTTACTCTCTCCATCACGTTCCCGGGAAACGTTGGCCTATCGTTCAGGTGATGCCACCGGCCAGGCATCGGATGTCCAGACTAATAGAAGGCCTGCCTGGTGCGCCCTAAAGCAATTGCAGAGACAATAATGTCATTATTACAATTATAATTATTTATTTGGAATTGGCCAAAAGAGTGTGTTGCAGGCCAGGGTTAGTTTCATACTCCTTACAGCAAAGGCGAATGCCGCGTAAAGCAAGGTATCTGTCTTTGGCGGATGAAATTTTTTCATACCTTTAGACAGTTTAAAGATGAATAATGGAAACAGGTAAACCATTCACGTTAACCTGTTTTGGCTTTAAGCAGGGGAATGTTGCCGCATTCCCCTATTTATTTAGTGAGTTTCGATTTCGCAAGCCTGCTCACCACTCACTTTCTCAACTCGTCAACTTGCTAACTTATAAACAAACGTCCCGATAGCCGTAAGGCGTATCGGGACGTAGCTACATATATATAACTCATTAGCGCAACTCGGTAATAGCGCAATGGTCCATATCACCATAATCGAGGTTTTCACCGGCCATACCCCAGATAAAGGTATAGTTAGAAGTTCCGGCGCCGGAGTGAATGCTCCAGTTGGGCGAGATCACCGCCTGCTCATTCTGCATCCAGATATGGCGGGTTTCCTGCGGTTCGCCCATAAAATGACAAACGCTTTGTCCCTGTGGTACTTCAAAATAGAAATATACTTCCATCCGGCGGTCGTGCGTATGGGCCGGCATGGTATTCCACACGCTGCCGCTTTTTAATTCGGTCATGCCCATTTGCAGTTGACAAACTTCCAGCACGCTGTTTACGATCAGTTTATTGATCACGCGGTGATTGGCCGTTGCCGGACTGCCCAGTTCCACCACATCCGCATCGGCGCGGGCAATCTTTTTGGTGGGATAGGTATGATGCGCTGGCGCTGCATTGATATAGAACTTGGCGGGTTTGCTGCCATCGGCTGATGCAAACTGCACCTCTTTTGTTCCCTTACCAATGTATAATGCTTCTTTGTAATCTAATTCATATTTCTGTCCATCGGCCGTGATGGTACCTTTACCACCTACATTGATGATGCCCATTTCTCTTCTTTCGAGGAAGAACTGCGCTTTCAACTTTTCAGGATTGGGTAAGCTTACGGCGCCTTTTACGGGCATAACACCCCCTGCAATATACCGGTCGTAATGCGACAAAGTAAAATGTGCAGCATCCGCTTCAAATAATTTATCTATCAAAAACGCCTTACGCAAAGCAGCCGTATCCATTTGCTTTGCTTCGTTGGGGCTTATTGCGAATCTATTATCCATGATTAGGTTTCTTTGTTTTTAATTGTTGTTTTTGAGGCTTCGAGAGACCGGGCAGAAGGCAGACGGACCGCGACGCGGCCATGAAGCATTTATAACTTAAACCCTGTCTACCTTATCAACCCTATCAACTATATTAACTCTATCAACTTCCTCCTTTATTCTCCCTACATCCTTCTTCCTTCTCAACTCGTCAACTTGTCAACTTGTTAACTGGTCAACTCGTCAACTGGTCAACTCCCCAACTCTACCTCCCCATCCAACCACCGTCAACGGTCAAAATAGTACCCGTAACATAATCAGATGCAGGAGAAGCCAGATATACCGCGGCACCCTTCATATCTTCGCCTTCGCCCCAACGGCCGGCAGGGATCCGCGACAGGATCGATTTCGCACGCTCAGGATCATTGCGCAAGGCTTCGGTATTGTCGGTTGAAATATAACCGGGGGCAATACCATTTACCTGTACGCCTTTGCTGGCCCATTCATTACTCAGGGCCATGATCAACCGGGCAATGGCGCCTTTGCTGGCAGCATAGCCGGGAACAGTGATACCACCCTGGAAACTCAATAAAGAGGCAGTGAAAATAACTTTGCCGCTTTCACGTGCGATCATGTCTTTACCAAATTCGCGGCTTAAAATAAACTGGGCGTTCAGGTTCACGTTGATCACTTCATCCCAGTATTCATCCGGGTGTTCGGCGGCAGGTTTGCGCATAATGGTACCTGCGTTGCAGAATAAGATATCAACCGGGGCGCATTCGCCTTTTACCTTGTCGATGAAAGCATAGATGGCTTTGCGGTCGTTGAAATCGGCCTGATAGGCTTTGAATGTACGGCCGGTAGCTTCTACCTCCTGCTGTACCTTACTGCCTGTTAATTCCAACGTTGCAGATACGCCAATAATGTCAGCGCCAGCTTCAGCCAGGGCCACAGCAATAGATTTACCGATACCTCTTTTGGCGCCTGTAACCAGTGCGGTTTTGCCTGCCAGTGAAAATTTTGAAAGAATGCTCATAATTAATTTTGTTAACGGAATACAATGCTTGCCAGGGTGAGAGAAGCCCCCTTCCGCCATAGCGGAAGGAATAAACAGGGCTGCAATTTCCTGCATGAGCGGTAGACTACCAAATTTTACGGGAAAGAAGTCTATCTATTTGCTGTTCATTGGCTTATGGCCTTATTTCACCACCATTACTGCTTTGCTGTTGTCGTAGGGCAGCTTCATGGCTGTCATAACGGGCGCCGGTACGTCTTTCAGTACGATCACGGGCGCCGGCTGGGTAGTGGGCACCTGCAAACCCTGCACCTGCAGTTGTTGCACATCCTCAACCACTATGGCTGGTCTGAAATCTGCTTTTTTGTATTGGAGTTTTACATTTTTGAGCTGAATACCGGTGGCATGCCGCATGTACAATCCCCAGCAGGGCAATTCGCCAAACATGGAGAATTCGGGATAATCACCTGCATTTTCGGGTACTTTTGCCAGCGAGTCAATGTCGAAATGCGCTACCGATTTACTGCCACCGCCTTCATAGGTGATGCTGATATTTTCCAGCGTTACATTTTCGACGGGATTGCCGGGCAGTCCGGTGATGGAGGCAGGAAATACATTGTGCGGATAGGTCAATGCCGGGCCTTCCATTTCATAGCCTTTGTCGGGCTTGCCGGCCGGCACTTCTACCTTCACGTTAGTGATGTGGATATTGCGCACCTTGCCAATGGGCGCTTCTTTTTTGCGATGGCCGAGGCGAATAAAGATGGCATTGCCGGTATTGGTGACCTTGATATTTTCAATGCGCACATCTTCCAGCGTGCCGCCATCTACTGATTCCAGCGCAATGGCCGAGCGGTAGGTATCGTATATTTTCAGATTCTTTACGGTTACATGTTTGAACCCGCCATGGGAGGCGGTGCCGAACTTCAGCGCGCTGGCGCTGGAACGCACCACGCAATCACTGATCTCAACGTTCTCGCAAATAGCGGCATCATTGTTCGATTTTAAACAAATGCCATCATCATCGGCGTTTACATTACAGCGGGTGATCTTTACATTTTTGCAGTTGTCGATATCGATACCATCGTTATTGTAATACGCGGTGCTTTGCACACGAATACTGTCTATCGTTAGGTTACTACATTCGTGGTAGGTTTCTACCCAGCAGGCGGCATCTTTTAATAAGATCCCTTTTATGGTAACATGGTCGCATTTATTGAAAGTGACCAGGTGCGGGCGGTTAAATTCTGCCGAGCGTTTTTGTCCCCAGGGATTAACGGTTTGCCATTGGGGGTCCTGCAGGGTGCCTTCTTTTAACATGCGGTCAACATCAGCCACTACTTCCCTGCCCCGTCCATCGATAGTACCGGTGCCGGTAATGGAAATATGTTGTTGGTTATCGGCAACGATCAGCGCCGATGCCTTTACTGTACCATAATCACTGCGTTTTGTGCTGCCCAGCAACATTGCATTAGCTGAAACATGCAAGTCAACACCCGATTTCAATTGAAGCACACCGGTCACAAATCTGCCGGCGGGGATCAGCACACGGCCACCGCCATTTGCGGAAGCTTCATCAATAGCTTTTTGAATAAACAGCGTGTTGTTGGTGCTGCTATCGCCTTTTGCGCCAAAGGAAGTAATGTCGTAAACCTTCTGAGCGAACAATGTTGTAGTGACAGTCAATAGAATTAATAACCAGGCAGTTTTTTTCATTTGGAGCTTTTTCGTGAAACGTCAAACGTGAAACGTGAAATCGGCAATCCGCAATGAAACCCCAATCCTGGTCAACAGGTTAACTGGTCAACTGGTCAACTATCAATATTCAGATCTGGGTTTATCCAATTGCGCACCCGGTTTGGCTCCCATAACTATAGTCATCGTACCACCATTTCTGATCTGCTGGTGCGTGATATAGCTATGGGGCCAGGGCTTGCCATTTAGAATTACGCGTTGAATATAGATATTCTTTGGACTGTTCTGTTCTACTTTTAACGAAAACGTTTTCTTATTTGGCAGTTGGATCGTTGCTTTATCGAACAACGGACTGCCTAAAACATAGGCGCCGCTGGCCGGAAATACGGGATAAAATCCCAATGAAGAAAAGATATACCAGGCTGACATTTGTCCGCAATCTTCATTGCCACTGATGCCATCGGTGGTATTGGCGTACAGGTTTTTCAGAATGTACCTTACTTTCTCCGCCGTTTTCCATTGCTGGCCGGCATAAGCATATAAATAAGTGGTATGGTGTCCTGGTTCATTGCCATGCGCGTACTGACCGATCATGCCGGAGATATCAGGCGGAGATTTGGGATCAAATTCTATTTTCAGCTTAAAGAATTCATCGAGGCGGTTCACAAAAGCCGTATCGCCGCCCAGCAGTTTTATCAATCCTTCCACATCCTGCGGCACTAACCAGGTATATTGCCAGGCATTGCCTTCGCAATAATCATCGATCCAGGGATGGCTCGTTCTGCCGGGAGCAAAAGATTGGTTCCATTCGCCCTGCTCGTTCTTCCCCCTGAAGAATCTGGTGGTGCTGTCGAAATAATTGCGGTAATAATGCGAGCGCTTTGTAAATAACGCGGCATCGTCGGCTTTGCCCATTTGTTTTGCCATGAGCGCAATACTGCCATCGCTGATGCAATATTCCATGGCCTTGGCTACCGATTCCTGTACTTTGTTATTGGGAATGTAAGTAATGGATTTTACATAATTGAGGCCAAACTCATCGCGCAGCGAGGTGTGCTGAACGGCTTCAAAAGCCAGCGCGGTATCAAATCCCCGGTAGCCTTTGAGATAGGCTTCTGCTACTATTTGCACGCCACTCATCCCGGGCATCAGGTTGGTTTCATTACCGGCCAAATGCCAGATGGGTAATTTGCCCTGCTGCTGGTAAATGGCCAGCATGGTGTTCACCATATCATTCACCCGCTCTGGCTGAATGATAGTGTATAATGGATTCAAGGCGCGGTATGTATCCCATAAAGAGAAGATGGTATAGTTCTGAAAGGTCGCTTTATGCGTTTGTTTATCCGGCCCCCAATATTCGCCATTCGCATCATTGAATAAAGCGGGGTCAATCATGGTATGATACAACGAGGTATAGAAGATCTTTTTTGCCTCAGCATCCTTCGTGTCGATGGCAATCTTACCCAGCTCCTTGTTCCATTTGGCATCAGCATCCTGTTTCACCTTCGCGAAATTCCAATGCGGAATTTCTGCATTGATATTGGCCAGTGCATTGGCTGAACTCACCGGCGAGATGCCTACTTTCAACATAATGGTGCCAGGCGCCTTTGCAAAACCAAGAATGCCTTTCATGCTGTCACTTTTTGCTGCCCCATATACATTAAACTGCTGTATGGGCGCCGATAAGCGGATAGCAAAATACAACCGTTGGTCCGGCGCCCAGCCTTTTGAAAAGCGATAGCCATAGAGTGTGGAATCATCTGCTTTTTCGAGCCAGGTTGCGGTGGCTTTATCACCGATACCATCTTTGAGATCGATCAGGATGTGAGCCGCTTCACCCGCCGGGAACTGGTACTGATGAAATCCTACCCGCTCGGTGGCTGTTAATTGTACCTGTATATTGTAATCATCTAAAGTAACCGCATAGTAACCGGGTTGTACCTTTTCTTTTTTGTGTGAGAAATGTGAAGAAGGGCCGGCTGTCGGTTCCTCCAGTGTTACTTTACCCGTTTTAACCGGACCGGTAAAGGGCATGATGAGCACATCGCCCAGATCGGGCATACCCGTGCCGCTCAAATGCGTGTGGGAAAAACCTTTAATAATGCTGTCGGTATAATTGTAGCCGGAACACCAGTCCCAGCCCCGGAAAATATTATCAGGACCCAGCTGCACAGCCCCAAACGGCACATTAGCGCCCAGGAATACGTGCGCATGACCAGCCGTACCAATGTATGGATTTACAAGATCTGTATAATGCTGGGCGAAGGAAAATGAATGGAATAATACAAAACAGAGAACTGCCACTATATTTTTAAAACTATACCAACTACCTTTCATGCGAATGAATTTACGATTATTCAGCTGCAATATAATCGTGAATCGGCAATTGGCAATTTTGGCCTCCCCCCAACCCCCTCCGGTGGAGGGGGAGTAATACAGCCTCGCGATATTATTTAACCTGTTAACTTGCCAACCTTATCAACTATATCAACCCTATCAACTTGTTAACTCGTCAACTGATCAACTCACCTCAACGTCAAACGTAAGAGCGCTGCCATGACTGCTCCTATGATGGGGCCGATCACGGGAATCCAGGCATATTTCCAGTTGCTCTTACCCTTTCCTTTTATGGGTAATAATGCGTGTACAATGCGGGGACCCAGGTCACGCGCAGGGTTTATGGCATACCCTGTGGTGCCACCCAGTGATAAACCAATGGCCCAAACCAGGAACGCTACCCGTACTGCGCCCAGCGAACCCAATCCGATGATCGTTTTAGGTTCTTTGATCTCGGCATCGGTAAAATAGAAAACCACAAAGACCAATACAAAGGTTCCTATGATCTCACTTAATAAATTGAAAGTAGTATTTCGGATAGCCGGGCCTGTGCTGAACACCGCCAGTTGTGTATCGGCATCATTGGTTGCATCGAAATGATCGCGGTAAATAAGCCAGGCTAAAAAAGCACCCAGCATGGCGCCGAGCAATTGCGCCCCTATGTACAGGGGTACTTTGTCCCACTCAAAATCACCGGTAATGGCCAGGGCAATAGTTACAGCGGGATTCAAATGCGCCCCACTATATGGAGCTGCAACCACTACCCCAACAAATACAGCCAGCGCCCAACCGGTAGTGATCACTATCCAGCCACTGTTGCTGCCCTTGGTCCCTTTTAAAATTACATTCGCCACAACCCCAGCCCCTAACAAGATCAAAAACATGGTGCCGATCACTTCGGCGGAAAATGGAGACATATTGTTAAGTTTATCGTTAGATGGTTTTCTCCCTGAAGGAGAATTTTGTATAGTTATTCGTGAATCGGCAATCGTGAATCGGCAATGAATCGTGAAACGTGAAACGGCAAACGTGAAAGGGTTCGCGGCAGAGTAATACTCCTCACTGCTTTCATCCTTCACTCATTTCCATCCTTCGCCCCTTTATCAACCCGATCAACCCTGTCAACTTTATCAACCTGCCATTACGACCTGGTTAACTGGTCAACTGGTTAACTGGTCAACTTTACTCCTCTGCCCAAGCTTTAGCCGCCTTAATCGCTTTCAACCATCCCTTTGTTAACTGACTAGCATCGGACCCGTCGGGTGAAAAGCTTTTATTGAGCTTCCATTGCTTTTTTATTTCATCGATGTTCTTCCAGAACCCTACGGCCAAACCAGCGAGGTAGGCCGCGCCAATGGCAGTGGTTTCGGTGATCTCAGGACGGATCACCGTTGCCTGTAATACATTGGCCTGAATTTGCAGCATCAGGTCATTGGCAGTAGCGCCACCGTCTACCCGAAGTTCTTTGATCGGTTTACCAGCATCGGCCTGCATGGCTGTCAGCACATCCATGGTTTGCAAGGCAATGCTTTCAATAGCAGCGCGGGCAATGTGCGCTGAGGTAGTGCCACGGGTAATTCCTACCATCGTACCGCGTGCATGCTGGTCCCAATAAGGAGCGCCCAAACCGGCAAATGCCGGAACCAGGTATACACCGCCGTTATCTGGTACACTGCTGGCCAGCGCTTCTACTTCTGCAGAATTTTTTATAATGCCCAACCCATCCCGTAACCATTGCACAACGGCGCCCCCAATGAAAATGCTGCCTTCCAGTGCATATTGCACTTTGCCATCAATTTTCCAGGCAATGGTGGTTACCAGGTTATTCTTTGACAAAATAGGTTTGTCGCCAATATTCATCAACATAAAACAGCCGGTACCATAGGTATTTTTTACCATGCCGGGTTCGGTGCACATTTGTCCGAACAAGGCCGCCTGCTGATCACCGGCGATGCCTGCAATAGGAATTTGTGCCGCCAGGATCTGCGCATCGGTTTGCCCATACACTTTGCTCGAGGAACGAACGGTTGGCAACATAGCAGCCGGTACATCCATTATTTTCAATAGTTCTTCATCCCAGGTGCAGGTATGAATATTGAACAGCATGGTGCGCGATGCATTGGTAATATCAGTAGCGTGTACTTTTCCACCGGTGAGTTTCCATACCAGCCAGGTATCGATGGTGCCAAAGGCCAGTTTTCCTTCCTGTGCTTTTTTCCGGGCGCCCTCTACATTGTCTAAGATCCAGCGGATCTTGGTGGCGGAAAAATAAGCATCCACGATCAGTCCGGTTTTCTCCTGGATCAACTTGCCTGACTGTACCTTCAACTGATCACAAAAAGCAGCGGTACGTCTGTCCTGCCACACAATAGCATTGTGCACCGGTACGCCGGTTTCTTTATCCCATACCACGGTTGTTTCGCGCTGGTTGGTGATGCCGATGGCGGCTATATCGGTTGCTTTCAACCCGGCCTTGCTCACCGCTTCAACGGCAACGGCCAGTTGTGTGCCCCAGATCTCACTGGCATCGTGTTCTACCCAACCCGGTTGCGGATACAACTGGGTAAACTCCTTCTGCGCTATTGATATTATGGAACCGGCCTGATCGAAGATGATCGCCCGTGAACTGGTAGTTCCCTGATCGAAACTTAGGATGTATTGTGGCATAGTTACTTTATATAATCGTTAGTGGTTTATGTGATGCTTTAGTGGTCTGGTGTACAGTTCCAGGTTGCAGGTTACAGGGAATACATACAACTTGCTTTCCTTTAAACTTGTAACCTGCAACCTGCACTTATATATTTTGTTAACTCTTCACTTTTACAAATACTGCTTAAGAATCCCCGCCCACACTTTATATCCTTCCGCGTTCAAATGCAATCCATCCTGCGTATACCGTTTATCGAGTTTGTTGCTGGCATCCAGGAAGTGCGGGTGCAGATCGATCAATGTGATCTTTTCTTCTTCCGCTATCTTTTTCAGCTCCGTGTTCACAAAGGCGATATGCTCGTCTTTATTATAATGTTTTTTAAACTGGGTGAACTCGTTATTAACGGGTAACAATGTATGAAAATAGATCTTTGTCCTAGGCGATTCCGCTTTTATCTGTCTGATGATACGGCGATAGTTGTTTACGATCAGCGTATCGGGAATATTATGCTCAATATCGTTAATTCCGATCAACACAAACACTTTTGCCGGCTTGCCTTCGGTCACTTCGCTCAATCTTTCCAGTACGCCATAAGTAATGTCGCCGCTAATGCCCCGGTTTTTGCAATTCGGGTTTTGCAGCAGTTCGGCCCAATCAACTCCCTGGGTAATGCTGTTGCCAAGAAAAATGATGTCTTTTGAGGAATTCGGATAGCTTTTAAACTGTTCTAACCGTAATTTATATGCACCCGGACGAACCGCGCTGTCAATGGTTGCCTGTTGCGCTAATACGTTCACATTCAATGAGATCATGGCTATGCAGGAAACAATTCCAAGCAGCTTTTTTTTCATATGAGCTTTTATTTAAGTTAGGCTGTAAATATATGTAGAACATATTATTCACCGCGCTGTCAGACTGTATATTCTGCAGAATATTGCTTGCCAAAACGATCCACCGCTACCACCTTCACCTGTTTGGCCGATGCCGGAATTACGGCGCCGAATAAATGATCTGTTTTTTTTGGTTCTGCAAAACCACGGGGTTTGGGCAGTTCGGGTCCTTCGTATAAGGCCACCGCTAAAACATCAAACCCTTTCTCCTGTTTAAAGTCGCTGTGTTTGGCGCCATCTACCCAGCATTCTACCGTCCATGCAGGATCGTAATTCCATACATTCACCTGCAGCTTTTTGCTGGCGGCATCCTGCTCCTGTACATTAATACTTACCTGGTGATCGGCTGCTGCACCGGTTGACTGATAATACCAGCTCAAATCGGTGCCCTTTACTGAATACACACCGTAGCCTGAAGGCGTACCATCGCCACAGATGGGACCCGTCCACCACGCGCCGCATACGGTGCCATGGTTGTGCTCAAAAATATCGTTCTGAATTACGTTGCGGTGGTAGTGCGTATGACCCGACATGATATGTACATTACGGCCTTTCAGCACGGCATATAAAGCATCGTTGTTTTTTACTTCGTTATGAACCGGAATATGCACGCATACGATCACGAGGCGATCGTTTGGTACAAACGAAAGATCTTTTTGTAACCAGGTTAATTGTTCTTCTGAAATATAGCCATCGTACTCGCGGTCTTTACCAAGGTAACGCACATCGTCCATTACCACATAGTGCACTTTACCCCTGTTGAAGGAATACCACGTAGGGCCATAATGTTGTTGAAACGTATCGTCTGACATATCATCGCCGCCTTTGTTGTAATCCATATCGTGGTTACCGATACATTGAAAGAATGGAATACCCATTTTTTCAACGGCCACATTGTAGCTGGGGAACAAGTCGTGGTTATCCCATACCAGGTCGCCAACACATATGCCATGCAAAAGAGCGCCATTGGCAGCTTTTACGAATTTCTGAACATCAGGCACCGATTCCGCCATCATGCGGTTCACGTCTTTTTCATTCTTTACCTGCGGATCGGCCCAAATAATAAACTGGTGATTGGTATCGTCGGTGGTCAGGGGTTCCAGTTCAAAGTTGATGGGTTTGCGGAAGTTAATATCCTGCACCATTTTGTAATGGCGGGATAATCCTCTTTCATGATTGAATTCAAAACCGGCAGGGGTAGAAACAAAAATGGCTACGGCATTGGGATGCACTTCCATTTCATACTTTCCCTTACTATCGGTAGCGATCACGGAATATCCATCGCTTACAATTACATCTTTTAATCCTTTACCTTTTGCCAGCACGGCGCCTTTTATTTTCTTATCGCCACCAAAGAATGCCTTTGCTGGTGAAAAAGGCGTCAATGCCCAGCCTGCAGTCAATAAACCAAGGGAGGAGAGGAATCTTCTTCTTTTCATTTATACAGATTATTTTCTTTTAATCGGGCATTATTCCACGAAATGGCAATGAGTTTGTTAGTTTATTAGTTCGTTATTAGGTTTTAAACTAACAAACTCAATAACTTAATAACCTAATAACTTAAACTTAGCACTCCAAATGCATCACTGAAAACTATAACCGCTCAATTTTAAACTTTCAACCTTAAACTAACAAATACCGTTCTGCAAGTTTCGTATACGCTGCTACTTGTTCACGTATCCAACTTTCATTTTTACCCAACTCTTTCGCCATTATAGTAGCTACCGGCTCCGCCATGCGCATACTTTCGCGGGCATCCAGCAGCAAGGCTCTCGTCCGGCGCGACAACACATCTTCAACGGTGCGGGCCATTTCGTGCTGCACGGCCCAGATCACCTGCGCTTCATGAATTTGCAAACTGTTACTCAGCCATTGGTTGGCATGGCCGTTCATCAAGGCTTTCACGTTGGCAGTATCACTACCATAGAAATATAAAGGATCGTTTAAATTAACATTGGCCATGGCGCCGTGTATGGACAAATGGCGGGTACCGGTTTCTTTGTGCGGCCACTGCAATTCCTTCTCTATCCGGTCAACCATATCCTCCCCCATTTTTCGGAAGGTGGTCCATTTACCGCCTAAAATGGTAAAAAGGTGCGAAGGCGTTACCATGATCTTATGACTGCGCGAGATCTCTTTTGTTTTTTGTTTGCCGTCTTGTGGTGCTGCGAGCGGACGTAACCCGGCAAAAACGCTTAAAACGTCGCTTCGTTTTGGTTGCTCCACCAGGTAATTGGCTGCATTTTCCAGGATGAAGGCAATTTCTTTTTCCAGGGCCTGCGGTTCCAGCGAAGCTTCCTTCACCGGCGTATCTGTGGTGCCCACCACTACCTTTCCATGCCAGGGCACGGCAAAAAGCACCCGCCCATCACTGGTAGCCGGGATCATCAGGGCATCATCGGCCGGATAAAATCTTTTATCCAGCACCAGGTGCACACCCTGACTGGCCGTAATACTTTTTGAACCTGTTGGATTATCCAACTGCAATATGTCATCTACAAACACGCCGGTAGCATTCACCACTGCTTTTGCTTTGCAGGTATAGCTTTGATTGGTTTCAATATCCTTAACGGTCACGCCCGAAATATGCTGACCATTGTCTTTAATAAGCCCGGTCACTTTCATGTAGTTCAGGGCTGTCCCACCTTTCTCGATGATCGTTTGCACCAGGTTAATGGCCAGGCGGGAATCATCGAACTGTCCATCGTGATACAGCACGCCACCCACCAAACCTTTAGATCTTATGTTTGGCAGCTTGAATAATGCTTTGTTACGTGGAATAAAAACCGATGCGCCCAGGCTCAGACGGCCTGCAATCCAATCGTACAGTTTAAGCCCGATGGTGTATTTCAGGCGGTCCCACCAGGTATAGATAGGAATAATGAAAGTCTGATTTTTTACCAGGTGTGGTGCATTGCGCCATAACAGGCCGCGCTCTATACTGGCCTCTCTAACCAATTGAATATCACCCTGAGCCAAGTAGCGCACGCCCCCATGCACCAGTTTGGTACTGCGGCTGGAAGTGCCTTTGGCAAAATCGGCCTGCTCCACCAGCAAGGCGCTGTATCCCCTGCTAACTGCTTCTAAAGCAATACCTAAGCCAGTTGCTCCACCCCCAATTACGATCAGGTCCCAGTCTTTTTGGGTGGTCAGCCTGTTTACCAGCGCCCCGCGATTTTGTTCAGTTTCAGCTTCCATTCTATATCGAAAACTTTCGTTTTATTTCAATTAATATAAAATACAATGTTATAGAAACAATTTGAAACTTTAAATAAAATGTTTCGAAAGTGATGGAACCCGTTTGCGCTTTCACCCGTATTAAGGACGCTTTGTAATGAAGGCAGGTACTAGTCTGAACTGGGAATAGTCTGAACTGGGATTTATGGGATGGATGGGATAGTGACATTATGGTAGAGTACTACTCAGGATATTCTCAAGGTATTCTCTGAACACTCTCTGGATACTCTCTAGATACTCTTATGGAGCATGTATGGTTCCAGAGTAGCTCCAGAGGGGTCTTAGAGTGTACTCAGTCCATTGTGCTACCAGTTTACTACCATCCCGGCACCATTCCATCACTATCCTTATCCCATCCATCTCAAAAATCCCATACATCCCAGTTCAGACTTTTTTATTTAATTTGGCGTAACGATTATGATCTCACAAACTGAACGCCATCAATTTATACTGAACAAACTAAGCAAGGAAAGCTTTGTTAACGTGCTTGAACTATGTAAGGAACTGGATGTGTCTTCGGTGACCATCCGAAAGGACCTGAAACTGCTGGAGGATAAAAGCCTGCTGTTCCGCACGCATGGGGGCGCCACCATCAATAACCCGTATACTATTGACCGCCCCGTTAATGAAAAGGAGAAACTGCAATCGAACGAGAAAATGCGGATCGGCGCTACCGCTGCCCAACTCATTACCGATAACGATTCCATCATCATAGCCAGCGGCACTACCGTGCTGGCGCTGGCGAAGAATATGCCATCCAAATTGAATGTGACTGTTATTACCGCCTCTTTACCGGTTGCGACAGAACTGAACAAACACGCCGATATCGAGATCATGCAGCTGGGTGGCATCATTCGCAAAAGCTCTTCTTCCGTAACCGGACCTTACGCGCAAAAAATACTCACCGATTTCTTCTGCAGTAAATTATTCCTGGGGGTGGATGGTATTGACCTTGAATTTGGCCTCACTACTACCAGTGTAATGGAAGCGCACTTAAACCGTCAAATGATCGACGTATCCCAAAAAGTGATCGTGCTTTCCGACTCTACCAAATTTGGCAAACGTGGTTTTGGCCGCATTTGCGGACTGGAAGAAGTTGACCGGGTTATTACAGATAAGGGAATATCGGAGCATTTTGTTAATCAATTGGAGAGTCGCGGTATAGAGGTAACTATTGTTTAACCCCCCAGCCCCCTAAAGGGGGGAGCCGTGAATCGTCAATCGTGAATCGTGAATGGTTCCCGATTATTCAATTTAATAAACGAACTTATGCCCCTCGAAATTTATTGCCGATTGCCGATTGCCGATTGCCGATTGCCGATTGCCGATTCACGATAACATATTCTCCTTTAGTAGCCGCAACGCTGCTACCATATGGTTTTCTACTGTATTTTTCGACAACCTTAATCTGTCAGCGATCTCTTTATACGAGCTGCCCTCTTCGCGGCTCATGGTGAAGATGCGTTTCTTTTGTGGGGGTAACCGGTTTAGCGAGGTTCTGTATAAACTTTCCAGTTCTTTATGTAATATGCGGCTGTCGGTAATAAACGAGCTGGGCGGTTCTATGGCCGTTAACTCCAGCGACACCGTAGCCAGCTGTTGTTTGCGAAAATGATCAATCAGTTTATTTCTTACCGATTTATATAGATACGCAGATAATGACAGGCTGCAGTTCAATTGATCGCGCTTTTGCCAAATGGCCAGCATAACGTCCATCACTATTTCTTCCGACACTCTTTTATCAGGGACCACTTTCATGGTATAGCTATACAGTTTATAAAAATAACGATCGAATAAGGTTCGATACGCTTTCTCATTGCCGCTTCGCCACAGTTCAATCAAATGGCTGTCAGTTGTGTTTACATTCATAGCAAATCGTTGTGCCATTAAAATTATTGCTATTATTGTACCGGGCAGTTGCCCGATTTGATATTTGCGTTGTACTTTTTGATATTAATAAATGGTCAATTTTTACAAATACCTGCCTGTAAGCACCACGGATGAAAGCTGGGGGTTGAACGTACTGAACACCGGCTGTACGCATATTGTGGCTGGTTCCTCATACCCCAATGATACGCATCCTGCGCATCATAATTTCAATTGGGAGAAAGGAAGGGTATTGCACGAGTTCCAGGTTATTTATATCACCAAAGGCAGCGGTATTTTTGAATCGAAAAGCGGCGGTAATCAACCCATTGCTGCCGGTTCCATCATATTATTATTTCCGGAAGAACGACACCGCTATAAGCCCGATAAAAAAACAGGTTGGGATGAATACTGGGTAGGCTTTTCAGGACCCATTGCCAAAAACCTGTTAAGCAAAAGATTCTTTACACCTGCCAATCCGGTAATCCCTGTTGGTTACCAGGAAACGCTGTTGAACCTTTTTCAGGAGATCATTGATAAAACAAAAGAAGAGAAAGCAGGTTACCAACCGCTTATTGCGGGCACGGTATTACATTTATTAGGAACTGTTTATTCGCTTTCGCAACAGGAAAAATTCAGCGGACAGGATGTGGAAGCCATTGTTGATAAAGCCCGTCTGCTTTTTCGTTCGAGCATCGAGCAAAATATTTCACCGGTTGATGTGGCGCATGAACTACAGATCAGCTATTCGCGGTTCAGAAAAATATTTAAAGAATATACCGGCCTGGCGCCCGGCCAATTTCAAATACAACTGAAAATACATAAAGCAAAAGAACTGCTTACCCATACAAAGAAGTCGGTAAAAGAAATTGCGTTTGAGCTCAACTTTGAATCAAACTTTTACTTTTCTAAATTGTTCAAAGAAAAAGTTGGTATAACACCAATACAGTTTAGAAATAAGCAAATGAAGTAATCACTTTCCCCTGGCACCTGAATTGCGTATTCCTTAATAACTTAATAGCACTTATGCTTTCATTTTGAAAGAGATAGTGATTAAATAAGGAGCGTTATTATGAATGATTATTTACATAATAAACCACCTGACGCAAATTTTCCCCATTAGTAGACCCCTCAACATACCCTTACGCTCAACCAACGAACTTTGTCTTTAATAGTTTTAATTAAAAAGAAAAATATCGCTATGTTGAGAATTGCACAAATAGCTCCACTCATTGAATCGGTACCACCTAAATTTTATGGTGGCACGGAGCGGGTAGTAGCTTATCTTACCGATGCATTGGTAAAATTAGGACATGATGTAACCCTGTTTGCATCGGGTGATTCAATAACCAAAGCCAGGCTGGTAGCTGTAACACCTACCGCCTTGCGATTGAGTGATTGTGTAGACCTAATGGCGGGAAATATTCTGCAGTTGCAGGAAGTAATGGACCGCTTGCACGAATTTGATCTGTTACATTTTCATACCGATTATTTACATTTTCCCGTAACCCGTCGAATCCATAAAAAAACACTGACCACTTTGCACGGCCGGTTGGATATCCCTGAACTAAAACCTTTGTACGAAAAGTTCAATGATATGCCGGTGATTTCCATCTCCGATTCGCAACGCCGGCCATTACCAATGGCCAACTGGGTAGACACTGTATATCATGGTTTACCGACCGACCTGTATAAATATGGCAAAGGCGAAGGTGATTATGTGGTATTCCTCGGCAGGTTCTCCCCCGAAAAAAGGGCCGACCGCGCCATTGAAATTGCGCGCCGCGCGAATATGAAAATAAAGGTCGCGGCCAAGGTAGATAAAGCAGATGAAAAGTATTTTGAAAAAGAGATCCGTCACCTGCTCGATCAACCCCATGTTGAATACCTGCATGAAGTTGGTGAAAAGGAAAAAGGTCCGTTGCTGGCCAATGCAAAAGCATTACTGTTTCCTATAGACTGGCCCGAACCATTTGGC